>JABIST010000140.1 GCA_018700215.1 Dehalococcoidia bacterium
CCAGCCGCGCCAACCCCTCGTCCGCCATCGCCACCGTCCCCAGCTCACCTCCGAGGTCCGGCGACCGCAGCCCAGCCTCGACCACATCCGCCACTGCCTGCTCGATAGCCTGCGCCTCGTCTTCGAGACCACACGAGTGCCGCAGCAGCATCGCCGTGCACAGAATCATCGCCAGCGGGTTCGCGATGCCCTGGCCCATGATGTCCGGTGCCGAACCATGGATCGGCTCGTACATCCCCAGCGCCGTACCCGCCTCGCCCGGCGTACTCAGCGACGCCGAAGCCAGCATCCCCATCGACCCGATCAGCATCGAACCCTCGTCCGTGATGATGTCCCCAAACATGTTCCCCGCGATCACCACATCGAAGTCGCGCGGCCGACGGATCAGATGCATCGTCATCGCATCCACCAGCACGTCCTCGTACTCAACGTCCGGGAACTCCTCCCGCACCTCGTGCACCACCTCGCGCCACAGCCGCGACGACTCCAGCACGTTCGCCTTGTCCACGCTCGTCAGCTTGTTCCGACGCTCCTGCGCCAGCTTGAACCCCAGCCGAGCCACCCGCTCCACTTCGTCCTCGCGGTAGTAGATCGTGTCCACCGCCGCCCGCAGCCCGTCCTCCGTCCGACGCTCCTTCGGGCTTCCGAAGTAGGCCCCGCTCGTCAGCTCCCGAATCACCATGATGTCCGTGCCCTCGAGCACCTCGCGCTTGATCGACGAAGCATCCAGCAGCGCCGGAATCGCCTTGATCGGCCGCAGGTTCCCCCACAGATCCAGCTCGGACCGCAGCGCCAGCAACCCCTGTTCAGGTCGCACCGGCGCCGTCGGATCGTCCCACTTCGGCCCGCCCACCGCGCCAAACAGCACCGCATCCGAATTGCGCGCCGCCTCAATCGTCTCCGGCCGCACCGCCACCCCGTGCGCATCAATGCAGGCGCCGCCAACCACGTCCTCGGTCAGCCGGAACACATGCTCGAACCGCTCGCCCACCAGCTCCAGCGCCCGCACACCTTCGGCCGTCACCTCCGGCCCAATCCCGTCACCCGGCAACACAAGAATGTCGAAGCTAGCCATGAACAGCGGTCCTCTCGGCAACAGGCAGTGGTCAGTCGATACGAGGCGTGATTCTACCCCGCACCTGCCGTTCGCTCAGCACGCTGCAGCGCGACGCTCCGCGCCCCGGCGGCGAAGGCCGCTCGGAGTCTTCTGCGATCCCCGGGGGAGGGTGGGCGGAATCGCTCCCAACGGGAGCCAGACAAGCATCGCGAGCGCCGCTCGCGTCCTTCGTAGCTCTCTCGTGCGCGGTCTACCCCGCCACCACCACCAGCACCGCGTTCAGGTTCTCGTCCGCCACCACGGAGGCAACTCCGCCTACTTGGGCTGCCCCGCCGACGAACAGCGTCGCGTTGGTGATCGTCAGCCGAATCGGGCCGCGTACGCCCGTCAACACGATCGACGCATCACCCAGCTCGGAGACACTCCCTGAGTACACCGTCGCATCAGCCAACTGTCCGCTCGCATCCAGCTCATCCAAATCAGCGAACAGCCGCGCCAGCACCTGATCCACTACCTGCTGCCCGAGTCCCGAAACTGCGTCTCCTTCGAGATCGGCGAACAGCCGCATCATCAGCTGTTCCACCAACTCATCCGTCTGACGCGAGAAAGAGTCACTCTCAATCTGCTCAGACAATCTCATCAGCAGACGCTCTACCACCTGTTCCACAACCTCCTGCGGTATCTCTGGCGCCCCCGGCGACTGCGCGGTCCCGGGCGGCACGATCGGGAACAGCTCCCCGGGGCGAATGCTGAACACCACGTCCAGCTCCCGCTCTCGCCCGTCCCGCAACACCGTGAACTCCACTGCGGAACCAACCTCATCCGGTGGCTCATCACCGCTCAGATCGAACACCGGCAACGCCTCGTGCAACTGATCGATCGTCCGCACCCGGTCGCGTTCCACCTTCGTGATCACGTCGCCCTCACGGAACCCCGCCTCCGCCGCGGCCGAACCGGGCAACACCGCCATCACCTGCAGGCCGTCCGATGTCTGCACCACCGAAACACCCAGCGTCGGTCGCAGTCGCGACGAATCGAACACATCCGGCCCCGCCGGCTGCCGTCCGTTACCTCGATGGAAATTGAACCCCTGGCCGCCGTTTCCAGGTGCGCTACCCGGTATCGCCTGCTGCCGCCCGTTTCGCTCGTTGGTGACAAACGGCTCCAACCGCCGCACATCCAGCGTCAGCTCGTCGCCGCCCCGCTCAATCGTCAGTTCATACTCGTCCCCCGGGGCGATTTCCCAGATCGCCTCCCGCAGCTCATCCACATCGCGCACCCGCTCGCCGTCCACCTCGCGAATCTCATCGTCACGCCGCAGCCCCGCCTCGTCCGCCGGCATCCCCGGAGTCACCTCCGCCACCACCAGCTCATCAAACTCCGCGAACAGCACCCCCAGCACCACGCCGTTCGATTGGAATCCGCTGCCATCGAACCGGAATCGATCGCCGGTCCCCGGAGAGCGCTCCGTCACCTGCTGTCCGAAGTCATCCTCGTCGTCCGAGAACTGATCGATCGCCACCAACGCCCAGCCCAGCAGCGCCACCAACGCCACCGCGCCAACCACCAGCGGCCACTGGTTCCGGCTCAACCAACTTGCCCGGGGCGTCCCGTCCGTCGTCATGATCGCCGCTCCTCGTTCGCCCCATCTGACTGATCTACAGATGCCAACGGCCCATCAATCGGCAACCGCACCGTGAACGTCGTCCCGTCGCTCGCCGATGAACGCACCTGCGTCACCCCGCCGTGCGCCTGTACTAGCTCGTGCACAATCGCGAGCCCCAGGCCACTGTGCCGCCCGTCACTCCGCGCCTGATCCGCCTGGTAGAACCGATCGAACACCTGCGGCAATCCCTCTGGCGGAATCGGCTCGCCGTCATTGTGCACCTCAATCCCCACCTCGCCGGGAAGCTGGAACGTCCGCAACTGCACCTCGGCGTCACGCGGCGAGAAGCGGATCGCGTTGTCCACCAGGTTCGCCAGCACCTGCTCCAATCGCCGACCGTCAGCGCGCACCTCCGCGCCGTCCAGCTCCAGTAAAATCGAAACTCCCGCCTCACCAGATTGGAATCGGAACCGCGACGCCGTGTCCGAAACAATCGCATCCACATCCACCTGATCGAACACCGAGCGCAGCGTCCCCGCCTCGATCTGGGACAGGTACAGCAAGTCATCCACCAACACGCGAATCCGCTCGGTCTCGCTCAACACCACCTCGGACATCTCGGTGTAGTCCTCGGGTCCCTTCGCCAAGCCGTCCACCATCGCCTGCGAGAACCCCTGAATCGAAGTCAACGGTGTCTTCAGCTCGTGCGACACATTCGCCACCAGCTCACGCATCGCCTCGTTGCTCCGTGCCACCTGCGACGACATCTGATTGAACGCCGTCGCCAGTTGCCCAATCTCATCGCGGCCCTCACCCGTAATCCGCTGATCCAGATCGCCTGCTGCCATCGCCCGCGAGGCACGCGTCATCTCCCGCACCGGCGTGGTAATCCGCGCCGCAAACAGAAATGCGAAGAGCACGGCCACCACGCTCGCTGCCGCGCCCGCAGTCGACAGCCGTGGGAGCAACGCAGACCACGCTGCGGTCACATCGCCTGCTGGCACCGCCAGCACCGTCCGCGCCAGACTCACCTCCTCGGACGGCGTGAACAAATAGAGATCAGAACCCTGTGCGCTCATCCGAATCGACTGGAACGACTCCATCTGCCCGCTCACGGCCGGTCTGGCCTCGGGGAGCTGCAGCGTCAAACCCAACATCTCTCGTTTCGGGTGCGTATCAATCACCACCCGCTCAGAAGAATCCAACACCAGCACCCGCACGTTGTAGCGGACCGCCGTCTCCTGCAACTTCGCCGCAATCACCTCCTGCGGCCAACCCAGCAGCACCATCTCTCGCGTACTGCCAGCAATTGGCCCCACCAGCAGACCAATCCGCTGCTCGGCCGCGTCAGCCTGCTGCTGCCGCAGCAACAACACAAAACCTGATGCAGAAAGAAACAGCGTCAGCCCAATGACAATCCCGAACCCCGCCAACAGCCGAAAACGAAAACTACCCAGCATCGCAATTAGCCTGCGTCGGCGGTCGGGACAAACTTGTAGCCCACACCCCAGACCGTCTCAATCGAAGGCTGCCCAGCCTTCAACTTGTCCCGCAACCACGCCACATGAACATCAATCGTCCGCGAATCGCCGTAGAAGTCTTCACCCCACACCATCGCCAGCAGCCGCTCGCGATCCAGCGCCACGTTTGGGTGGCGCATGAACGCCTCTAGCAGATCAAACTCCCGCTGGCGTAGCCGCACCCGCTCACCCGCCACCACCACGTCGCGGCTGGACGGGTCCAGCGTCACATCATCAATCGTCACCGCGGCCGGTTCATCGCCCCCAACCGTCTGATCCCACTCACGACGCCGCAGCACCGCCTTCACCCGCGCCACCAGTTCCCGCGGATTGAACGGCTTCGTAATGTAGTCGTCGGCCCCCATCTCCAGGCCCACAATCTTGTCCACGTCCTCGGACCGCGCCGTCAGCATGATCACCGGCACATCGGACGTCTTCCGGATCTCCGTGCACACCTCAAAGCCACCCAGCTCGGGCATCATCAAATCCAGCAGCACCAGGTCCGGAAGCTCTGTCGCAAAACGATCAAGCGCCTCGCGCCCGTCATGCGCCACCACAACCTCGTAGCCCTCCTGTCGAAGGTACAGCCGAAGCAACTTCGTGATGTTCTGCTCGTCGTCGGCAACAAGAATCTTGGCGGTCATCAGTGAAGGATAGTCGAAGTCATGAGGCGCCCCGGTGAGATGAAAGGGGGGTGGAGGTTGGGGCCAGGTCTAATCACCCGAAGGCAATCCCGTTGTCGTTCGCAACCGCTCCCACCACATACTCTTTTCGGCGAACGACGCCGGTTCAACCTGGCCCCTTCCAGATCTCAGAATGAACCACACCCATTGCCGCACCACAATCGAAGTGTAAATAAACCGTGATCCTCTCTGACACACTAGGAAACCCCAGCAAAATTGGGCCCTGCTGGCAGAACTTTGCTCGCTGGAACACCACAGATCGCCCGAAGAGCGCGGCAGACTCGCCGTCAGTTCCGGGGGCAAACACCCCACCCCCGCTTCCAGCCCACCCCCGCACAAGCAAAACGGGCGCCTCGCGCCCGCTCACCAACTCAATCCGCCGTCAACACAGGGCCGGGTGCCACCTCCGCACCCCGCAGCCAAACAAAGCTTAGGGTGCCGGCCGCCGCAATCGCCGCAAATGCTCCGCACTCGTCGCCGAATATGCCGCCGCCTCGCGATTCTCGCCCGCTACCTCTTCCAGCAGCTCCTCGCGCAGCACCGTAATCTCCCGAGGCGCATCAACGCCCAGCTTCACCCGCTCACCATCAATCGAAAGCACGCGAACAATCACATTGCGATCAATCACAATCGCCTGTTCCACCTTGCGGGTCAGAATCAGCATGGCGAGGCCTCCCTGCCTACAGCCAATGCAACGGAACTCGAAGGAGTTCTAAGCTGCCAGAGCTATCCCAGAGAGAATCGGTCGTCGCAGCGGCTGTCCGGAGTCCTGCAGCACAATTTGTCGCACCAGGTGCGAGCGAAGGCACAGCACCAGCGGCGCCACCATGTTCGCCGTGATCTCGTCCGGGTCGTCACGCAGCGTCAGAATGCACCGCACAACCGCATCTTCCGGAGTCGCCATCCCCAGTTCCTGTGCGTCACCATCAGGCAACTCAAAGGCGTAGTCCGGCTCGAACAGGAACGGCTCCAGCAGCGCGAACGCCACATCTGGATCCTCTACCGACTGCAGCCACTCCACCGGCGACTCGTCCTCTGAGATCAACGCGAATCGTCGGTTCTCCTCGAATCCGCCCAGCGGCGGGTCGAAAACGAACAACTGATCCTCGGAGACCTCAATCGTCTCCTTGTTGCCCAACCGCTTCGTCGTAATCTGCATCGTCAGTTCCTCTCCCAGGCCCAGCTAAGGGCAAGTCGTACTACCGCAAGAAATCCAACAGCGACGTCTGGAGCGTTCGCCCAGCCGCGCTCTCCACGCCCGGACCAGACACATCCGCTTCCGGAACACCTCCGGCAACGCTCGATGCCATCCGCGCCCCGCCGCCGCTCGGCCACGCCGCGCCGCACTCACCGGAGAACACCTCAGCCCAGTGCTCATCCAACGTCTCAAACTCAATCACCGTCTGGATCTTTGCGTAGACCGGCACCGCACTCACCAGATTGAACACCCGGTCATCCAGCGTGATCCGCGGACCCAGCTTCCCCTCGGAGAACACCGGCGTCGGCTCCGGCGTCGGCTCCAGCGCCACCGCCGTTCCGCCACCGCCCAGCACCAGGAAATAGACCGCCGCGGCCACAAGGATGCCAATTAGTGCACCACCGCCTGCCAGCACTGGAGGCTTCGTCAGTAGACCCATCCGCGTAACCTCCCTATTCCAAACCAGACCCACTCGGTGCGATTCCAAAATCGCTACCAAGCGGTCCGGCACCTTCGGTCCCGATCTGAGCATCGGGGTACAAAATGACAATGTCGGCTCGCCGGTTCAGCGCCCGTCCCTCAGGGGTCAGGTTGTCCGCCACCGGCCGAAACTCTCCGTAGCCCGCTGAAAAAATCAGCGTCGCATTCACGTCGCCCTCATCCACCAGATAACGCACCACCGCCGTCGCTCGAGACCCGGACAGCTCCCAGTTGGATGCGTAATCGTGAGTCACCAGCGGAATATTGTCCGTGTGGCCTTCCACCCGGACCTCGCGGCCCAGTTCGGTCAACACCACCGCAACAATGTCCAGCAGCGGCAGCGCCTCTGGACGCAGATTCGCGCTCGCCGTCGGGAACACCAGATTGTCCGCCAACCGGATACTGATGCCATCAGCCTCCTCGGACACCAAAATCCGCCCCACCAAACCATGAGCGGAACTCTCCCGCTGAACCAAATTCCGCACGAACAACAGATCCTGCTCAATCACCGCATTCGTCTGATCAGAAGAACCCGGCACAATCCCGGTACCTTCGTTGAACAGCGGCGTCCCATCGCGCAGCCCCTCGTTCACCGGAACGTTGAACGCATCAGACAGACCCCGCGCCAGCGACTCAAATTTCGTGACATTCTGATCCGCCGTCGCGTACAGCAGAATGAAGAAACCGAACAACAACGTCACCAGATCCGCGTACGAAATCACCCAGCGCTCGTCCGCCTCGCCGCCCTCGGCATGACCCTTCTTGCGCCGGCTCATGCTGCTTCGTCCTGCTCGGCTTCAGCGCCACCGTCATCGTCGTCATCCTCGTCCCGCATCCGGTCAGACGGTGCCAGGAAGCCCTGCAACTTCTCCTTCACAATCCGTGGGTTATCGCCGGCCTGAATCGAAAGCACACCCTCCAGGATCATCTCCCGGACCTGCATCTCTTCCCCGGAAATGGCGCTCAACTTCGTCGCTACCGGCAACAACAGCACATTTGCCATACCCACGCCGTAGAACGTCGCCACAAACGCCACCGCAATACCGTGCCCCAGCGCCGCCACATCGCCGCCCAGGTTCCCAAGCACCGTGATCAAACCCATCACCGCACCAAGCACACCCAGCGTCGGCGCAAACCCGGAACCCGCCTTCCAGATCTCCGCCTTCTCTGCCTCCCGTGCCGCCTCCTGGTCCATATCGATCTCCATGATCGACTTCAGCGCCTCCGGGTCCGTCCCGTCGATCATCAGCATCAAACCCTTGCGAGCGAACGGCTCCGTCACCGAACGCGCGTCCTCCTCCAGCGACAGCAAACCCTCTCGGCGTGCCTTGTCCGCCATGCTCACCAGGTGCTCCGCCATCGCACGCGGCTCGGTACCAGCCCCACCGGTCATCGCACGAATAAACGAACCCGGAATAGCCAGCGTCGAACTCAGCGGGAACGACGTAATCGTCGCTCCCAGCGTCCCCACCACAACGATCATGAATCCAGGGATATTGAAGAGCGACATCGGCGAGCCGCCCTCGATCACGAAGCCACCCATGACCCCAATGATCGCAACCACAATTCCGATGATCGTCGCGATACCCACGAGTTCGCCGCCTACCCAGTCTTCTCGTCGTTCAGCAGCTTCAATGGCGGCTTCACGCCGCTCCCACCGCCATACGCCGTGTGCCGGTACTCCATCACCCGATCCACAATCTCCACGTCCGGTTCTTTCACGATGTAGGAGTGCCCGTTCATCAACACCACATGCGTATCCGGCGTGCTTTCCACGCTCTGGATAAACTCCGCATTGAGATACAGCTCAGTGCCGTCCAGCCGGGTCACTCGGATCATCTGCCGACCTCCGGTACGGTGCACAGCGGCACCGAGGCCCATTGTTCGGCCAGACCGCCTGCCGCCGTATCGGGGAACCCCCTCCCTCCCCCCGGGAAAAACCACGACTACGCCCCAGCACCTCAAGATGCCGCACCCTCAAATGACGAAAGACACCCTCATGAACCTGAACAATCCTCAACTACCTGATTTGAGACCCACCCCAGACCACGCCTTCACCGCCTGGACCCAACTCGTCCTCAACAACCGCGAACAAATCGAACGCCTCAGAGAACGCCAGCCCACCGCGGACTTCTATCAATCACGCGCCGGTCAATTCCGCCCAGACCGCCGCCCGTCCCCAGAACTCCCCTACCTCCTCCAGATCGCCCAACCCCAGGACCACTGGCTAGACATCGGCGCCGGCGGTGGCCGCTTCGCCGTCCCCATCGCCCAGCACGTCACCGCCGTCCACGCCGTCGAACCGTCCCCCGCCATGCGCGAAACCCTCGCCGCTGCCGCCGCCGAAGCCAACCTCACCAACATCCACACCTATGACCTCCGCTGGCCCACCCCAGATGCCAATGTCCCCACCGCAGACGTCTCCCTCGCCTCCCACATGCTCTATGATCAGGAGGACCTCCACGCCTTCCTCCAGGCCATGGAGGCCCACACCCGAAGGCTCTGTGTCGTCATCGTCGGCAACCGCGCCCCCAGCAGTGCCTTCGAGCCGCTCTGGACCGAGCTCTACGGCGAACCCGCCCGCCTCCTCCCCGCCCGCCACGAACTGCTCGCCGCCCTCGGCGCCCTGGACCGGCGATTCGACGTCAAGACCTTCCCCATGCCCCCATCCGAGCCCATCGAGCTCGACGACGCATTAGCGCGCGCCCGGTTCCTCTACTGGCTCGAAGACGGGTCAGACCGCCAGGCACTCGCCCGCCAATGGCTCAGCGAGCACCTATCGACCGAGGATGGCCGTATCGCCATGCCGGCGCGGGTCGAGTACACATCGGTGATCTCATGGCCGCCAGGCGGCACAGGGCTCGCCTGAGGCCGCTAGAACAGTGCCAACAGCGTGGTGCGCAGCTCATCGATCGTGAACGGCTTGCCCAGGAACGCTGTCGCTCCGGCGTCCATCATCTCCCGCGCC
>JABIST010000041.1 GCA_018700215.1 Dehalococcoidia bacterium
CGTCCTCAACAGCTACTACCGAGGGCCAAACAACCTCACCGAGGACGCCATGGCCGCCTCAATCCGTGCCATCGAGCGGCTCGCCGGAGCGCTCGAGCCATCCACCGGCGATGGCGAATCCGTCGATGGCGACGAGACCCGCCGCCGGTTCATCGAGGCCATGGAAGATGACCTCGGCACCCCCGCCGCCCTCGCCGCCCTCTTCGACCTTGCCCGCGCAATCAACCGCGGCCGTGACGAGGCTCGCGATGTGACAGCAGCACAGGCCACCCTCCGCGAACTCGCCGAAGTACTGGGCCTCCAACTCCACTCCAGCAAGCCGGCCTCCGACACACTCGATGCCGTCGCATTGTCGAAATTGGCAGCGAATCTGGAAGTCGTCTGCAGCGGAACCGATGTGGACTCCACGGTCGAGGCGCTGATCGAACGGCGTACCGCAGCTCGTGGCGAACGCAACTTCGCACTCGCGGATCAGATCCGCGACGAACTCGCCGTGCTGGACGTGATCCTGGAAGACACCGCAGACGGCACCCGCTGGTCTGCTCGGGGCTAGCCGCCGTCCGCCATCCGCAAGCGTGATGATCTGGCAGATCCGGGTGCAGCCGCGTTGACCGGCGGATCACCCTCGCTATAATCGAAAGTGGTGCGCACCCCATCTTTGGGGTGCGTTTCATTCTGTCGCGTCAGTTGTGTGGTGCTTGGTTTCAGGCGCCATCGTCATACGTGACGGGTTAGTGCCCGAGTGGCGCAATGGCAGCGCAGCCGATTTGTAATCGGCAGGTTAGTGGGTTCGAATCCCCTCTCGGGCTCCATGCCACGTCTGGGGATCATTGCAGGGGTGGGAGAGTGGCTAATTCCAGCGGACTGTAAATCCGCCGCCTCACGGCTACGCAGGTTCGAATCCTGCCCCCTGCACCATCAAACCGAAGCTTGAACCCCAGCAAAACAAGGAGCGCGCCGAGTCAGGACACAACCAGCAGGGGCCGCCCAGATCGCAGAGTCAAGGCACTGGCCCTCAGCGCCGCGAACCGGCACACTATGAGGCCGGTCTCGCCCGGTTATGAGGCCCGCATAGCTCAGTGGTAGAGCGCGTTCTTGGTAAGAACGAGGTCATGAGTTCGACTCTCATTGTGGGCTCCATCTCGCTCAGGCCAGACCGCAAGAGAGTAAACAAACAAGACAGTGTTGATATGCGCGTCGGGCAGGATGCCCGACCGACACGGAAGAGTAGGAGAGCCGCATGGCCAAGGTCACGTTCGAGCGGACGAAGCCGCACGCAAACATCGGCACCATTGGTCACGTGGACCACGGCAAGACCACGCTAACGGCAGCGATCACAAAGACGCTGGCTCTGCAGGGTGGCGCGGACTTCAAAGCGTTCGACCAGATCGATAACGCACCGGAAGAGCGGGCGCGTGGTATCACCATCGCCATCTCCCACGTGGAGTATCAGACGGAGAACCGTCACTACGCCCATGTGGACTGCCCCGGTCACGCGGACTACATCAAGAACATGATCACCGGTGCCGCCCAGATGGACGGCGCAATCCTCGTGGTTGCCGCCCCGGACGGTCCCATGCCGCAGACCCGCGAGCACCTCTTGCTCGCCCGTCAGGTGGAGGTCCCCTACATCGTTGTCTTCCTGAACAAGGTTGACCAGATGGAAGACGAAGAACTGCTGGAGCTGGTTGAGATGGAGCTGCGAGAGCTGCTCTCCGACAACGGCTTCGACGGCGACAACGTGCCGATCGTTCGCGGCTCCGCTCTCGCGGCCCTCGAAAGCGACTCGACCGACGTCACCTCCGCCGAGTACGCACCCATCCTCGAGCTGATGGCTGCGGTCGACTCCTACATCCCGCAGCCGGAGCGCCCGAAGGACCAGCCGTTCCTGATGGCCATCGAAGATGTCTTCGGCATCAAGGGCCGCGGTACCGTGGTCACCGGTCGCATCGAGCGCGGCATCGTCAACGTCGGTGAGTCCATCGAAATCATCGGCCTCAAGGACACCAACACGACCACCGTCACCGGTGTCGAGATGTTCAACAAGACCCTCGACCAGGGCGAGGCTGGCGACAACGTCGGCTGCCTCCTCCGTGGCGTCGAGCGTGATGACATCGAGCGCGGCCAGGTACTGGCAGCCCCCGGCTCCATCACCCCTCACCGCAAGTTCAAGGGCCAGGTCTACATCCTCTCGAAGGAAGAAGGCGGCCGTCACACGCCGTTCTTCAACGGCTACCGCCCGCAGTTCTACGTCCGCACCACGGACGTCACCGGTATGGCCACGCTGCCTGAAGGCACCGAAATGGTCATGCCCGGCGACGACGTCGAACTCAACATCGAACTGGTCTCGCCAATCGCCATCGAGGACGGCCTCCGCTTCGCAATTCGCGAAGGTGGCCGCACCGTCGGCGCAGGCGTCGTCACCGAAATCGTCGAGTAGGTACGGGCCATGGCGAAAAAGGGCGATCGCGACCACATCAAACTGGCAAGCAAAGACTGCCCCGGCACGGTCTATCACACGAAGAAAAACAAGCGGAACGATCCGGACCGCATTGAATTGAAGAAGTACTGCCCGCAGACCCGCTCAGTGCAGGTCTTCCGGGAAGCGCGCTAAGCGCCAACGGATCGACCGCGCGGGCGGTACCCGCGGATGGAGTTGCGACGATGGGCCGAGAGGCTCGCCGGGCTCAGGCCCGCGCGGAACGGCGAGCAAAACGTGGCCAGGGCTCAACCGCCCGGACGCGTAACCCGGCCGCAACAGCGGCCCAGCCGTCGCATGTCGATCAGGCTCGGTCTCGGGGCTCGTTCCTGAAGC
Organism: Dehalococcoidia bacterium; assembly: GCA_018700215.1. Classification (GTDB taxonomy): domain Bacteria; phylum Chloroflexota; class Dehalococcoidia; order UBA2979; family UBA2979; genus JABIST01. Next base: position 2,816 of record JABIST010000041.1, read on the forward strand.
CAGCCTGGATCGTGGACATCATCAGCGAACTGCGGAAGGTCACCTGGCCATCGCGCCAGGAAGTCGGTTACTTGACCACCGTGGTGATCATCGTCTCGCTGATCGTCGGGGCAATCCTCGGCACAGCAGACCTCGGGTTTGGCTGGTTCGTCGAGCAGACGATCCTTCGGTAGGAGCAGCGCGTGGTAAAGCAAGCGAACCCAACCGAGGGCGAATCCCCCGATGACGGCGTGATCGATCTCGGTCTCGACGCCACAGATGGTCGTGCCTGGTACATCGTGCAGACCTACTCGGGCTATGAGAACAAGGTGAAGCTGGACCTCGAACAGCGGATCCGCTCCATGGACATGTCTGACCGAATCTTCAACGTCGTCGTCCCAACCGAGGACGAAATCGAGATTCGCGACGGCCAGCGGAAGACCGTTTCCAAAAAACTCTTCCCTGGCTACGTATTCGTGCAAATGGTGATGGATGACGACACCTGGTACGTGGTTCGCAACACCCCGGGAGTGACCGGCTTCGCCGGCACAACCATGGACGAGCGCGCCAAACCAACGCCGTTGCCAGACACCGAGGTGGAACAGATCCTCCGCCAGATGCAGTCGGCCCAACCCAAGATCAACATCGGCTTCGCCGAAGGCGAAACCGTGCTGGTCACGGACGGTCCGTTCAGCGACATGATTGGAACCGTGGACACAATCGACCTCGACCGTGGTCGTGTTCGCGTGATGGTATCGATGTTCGGCCGGGACACCCCGGTCGAACTAGACTTCCTACAGGTTGAGAAGCAGTAGCGACGGCGATTCCGAAGCGCTGAACCGCGACTGATGCGCGGACGAGTAATTGGTGGGGTGAGATGGCAAAGAAAGTCCGAACAGTCCTGACTCTGCAGATCCAGGCAGGATCTGCAAACCCGGCGCCGCCTGTGGGTACTGCCCTTGGGCCGCACGGGCTCAACATCATGGATTTCTGCAAGGCCTACAACGAGCAGACCCGTGACCAGAGTGGCCAGGTGATCCCCGCAAAGATCACCATTTACGAAGACCGGTCATTCAGCTTCGTGCTGAAGACGCCTCCGGCGTCTGACCTGCTGCGCCGAGCAGCCGGTGTCCCCAAGGGCTCGGCCAGCCAGCTCCAGATCAACGTCGGCTCCGTGTCCAAGGCACAGGTTCGCGAAATCGCACAGGTAAAGATGCCTGACCTGAACACCTCGGACATGGACCAGGCAATGAAAATCGTCGAAGGCACCGCGCGCTCCATGGGAATTGAGGTCAAGTAGTCATGCCCAAGCTAGGGAAACGAACCATCGCCGCGCGTGAGCGCGTGGACGAAAACGAACTCTACGAGCCAGCCAATGCGGTCGTGCTCGTCAAAGAGAACGCAACCGCCAAGTTCGACGAAACCGTTGAACTCCACCTCAAGACCGGCCTCGATGGTCGCCACGCCGACCAGCAGATTCGCGGCTCCGTCGTACTACCGCACGGCATCGGCCGCGAACTCCGCGTGCTCGTCTTCGCCGAAGGCGAAGCAGCCACGCTCTCGATCGAAGCTGGTGCCGACGAAGTCGGCGGCGACGAGCTGATCCAGCGGGTCGCCGATGGTTACCTGGACTTCGATGTCGCACTCGCCCAGCGAGAGCTGATGGGCAAGGTTGGTAGCCTCGGTCGCATACTCGGACCTCGTGGTCTCATGCCAAACCCGCGCACCAACACCGTGCTTCTCACCGGAGACCTGGCGCGTGGTGTGAAAGAGGCGAAGGCTGGGCGCGTCGACTTCCGCCTGGACCGCACCAACCTCCTGCACTGCATCATCGGCAAGGCCTCGTTCGAGCCAGACAAGCTCGTCGACAACCTGCGAGCAATGATCGGTGAGATCGTTCGTTCGCGCCCCACCGGCACCAAAGGTCAGATGATCCGTGGCGCCACGCTCACCTCCACCATGGGGCCGGGCGTCGGCCTGGACGTCGGTCAGATGCTCGCGTTGGCCGCGGAGTCCGCATAACAACCCACGCAAGAGCGTCATTGAAACCCCCGGGGTGCTCGCCTAGACCGGAAGGCCTGCACCCCGCACACTAAGTCACCTCGGCGTTCGCGCCGGGACCGCCAGAGACCACGGGTCCCGCAAGGGATAACGACCAAGAGTCACCCGTACAGGTGGGGCACAAAGTGCAACACGAGCGCCCACGGGCACTCGCCTCGCACGCCCTCACCGCTTGGCGGAGAGGGCGTTTTTTGTGCGTCAAACACGCACAAGCGAGGAGAGCTGATGCCGACCCCGAAGAAGATCGAGCAGGTCGCCGAACTCAAAGATCGCATCTCCCGTGCGGAGATCGCCATCGCCGCGAGTTACCAGGGCACCAGCGTCGCAGAGCAGGTCGCCCTGCGAAGCGCGCTACGCGAAGCCAATGCTGAGATGCGTGTCGTCAAGAACACGCTCCTCAAGATCGCAGCAACCGATGCTGGCCTCGCTCAGTTCGCCGAACTGGCGGACGGACCAACCGCCGTCGTGTTCGGGTTTGACGACCTGGTCGCGCCGGCACGAGCACTGGCCAACTACATCAAGGACAACGCCGGCACCGCTGTCGAGATTCGACGCGCGGTCGTTTCCGGCGAAGTCGTCGATGCCGCATATGTCATGGACCTGGCCACCGTGCCATCCAGAGAAGAGCTGCTCTCACGGATCGCTGGCGGTCTCGTCGGCAAGGTGCGAGAGCTCATGATGCTGCTAGACGGCACAACACGAGAATTCGCCGGGCTGCTTGAGGCTCGCGCGGTGCAATTGGAGTCTGAAGGCGAAGCCGGCTAGCCGGGCGCTGTTTATCACCAAGCCAGATGAGCGGCGGCTCACAGCCGCAGCAGGAGGAATCACATGAGCACAGTTGACGACGCACTGGAGATCATCAAAGGGATGACGCTCCTGGAGCTGCGGGACCTGAACAAGGCAATCGAAGAAGAGTTCGGCGTAACCGCAGCTGCCCCCATGGCCATGGCTGCCCCGGCCGCCGGTGGCGGCGGCGAAGCTGCCGAAGCGCAGTCCGAGTTCGACGTCATCCTCAAGGACTTCGGCGCGAACAAGATCAACGTCATCAAGGCCGTCCGTGAACTCACCTCCCTCGGTCTCAAGGACGCCAAGGACCTCGTCGAGGCTGCACCCAAGGCTGTGCGCGAAGGCGTGCCGAAGGATGAGGCCGACGCCGCCAAGGCGAAGCTTGAAGAGGCCGGCGCAACCGTCGATCTCTCCTAACAAATACTGCCAATTTTCCAACGTGTCCTCGGTACCTGATGCTGGGTGCCGGGGGCACGTGATACGCTCCGGTCGTGACAGAACAGCGAAGCACGGACAGCGGCATCGACGACGGCGAGCTGCTCGACCCGAGCGAGCTTGATCCTGCACTTGCCATGCCCTCACCGCGGGTCTATCGCGGCTCCCTCATCGCCCTACTACTCGGCTCCGTCTTCGCCGTCTGGCTGCTCGTCCTGCCGCCCGTTGGCGCCGATCGTGACCAGCCTCCCGCATCGATCGGGAGCATCATCAGCGGTCCCGCCCCCACCCAGACCGCCACGGCAACTCCCACCACCACCGTGACCGCAACAGCCACAGCCCAGGCCACCACCACCGCTGAACCCACCGCCGCAGCCTCCCCCACCGCCGCAGCAACAGCCACAGAAGTACCAGCGGAAACCACCACCTACACCGTGCAACCCGGCGATACCATGTTCGCCATCGCGGATCTGTTCCTACCGGCAGGCCGGGAGCTGAATGAATTCGCCGACGAAATTTCGGCCGTCAACGGGATCTCTGACCCCACCCAGATCCAGGTGGGCCAGGTATTGGATATCCCGGGCCAGTAGTCCTCATGGCTGAACAACCGATGACCAATGACGTACTCGAAGAGCACTCCGCCACGCGCAACCCCATCGTGCGGAACGCGCTGATCTACACCCCTGCTGCGGTGGTCACCGTTGGCTTCTTCTTCCTCTCGCTCTCTGGACTGCTCTCCGGCAACGTCGGCGCAACCCTCCCTGCAATCCTCCTCGCCCTGATCGGATTCGCGCTCGTCTACGAGGCAATCGCCGCCCTCCGCGATCTCCGCTCTGAACCAGTGGTGACCGAAGGCGAAGTCGACCGCATCTGGAAGAAATCGAAGCTACTCATCTTCGGCCGTCAGGATTACCTGCTCGTCCAGAAGCAAGTCTTCGAGGTCGGGCCGATCACCGCCACCGAACTCTCCGTCGGTCAGACCGTATCCATCCAGCACTGGCCCCGCACCATGCGTGTGATCAGCGTCGGACGGGTCCGCGGCGACCAGACGTCCTAGCGCGGTGTCTGATGTCGAACGACGAGCCACTGGAACGCGCTAACGGCGCTCCAGCCCCCGAAGCCCCCTACCAGGCCCGAGTCGCCGAACTGCCAGACAACGAACGACCTCGTGAGCGCCTGCAGCGCCTCGGCTCAGGCGCCCTCACCACCACCGAACTACTTGCCATCGTCCTCCGCACTGGATCCGCGCGCGAGGACGTCCTCGCCGTCGCTGGCCGTCTCCTCGCCGAACACGGCGGCCTCCGAGGGCTCGCCACTGCCGACCTGCCAACCCTCGGCGAAATCCACGGCCTCGGCCCGGCCAAAGCATCAACAATCGCCGCCATCTTCGAACTCGGCCGCCGCGCTGCCCTCGAGGGCGAGCTGTTGCGTCCACGCGTCCACGGCCCCGAAGACATCGCCCGCCTGCTCCAGCCAGAAATGGAGCTACTGCAGCAGGAAGAGGTCCGCCTGCTCGTCCTCGACACCAAACACCACGTGCTCGCCCAATCAACGCTCTACCGCGGCTCAATCAACTCCTCCCCCGCCCGCGTCGCCGAGGTCTTCCGCGAAGCCGTGCGACGAAACGCGTTCGCCATCGCGCTCGCGCACAACCACCCCAGCGGCGATCCCGCCCCCTCCAGCGCCGACATCGACTTCACCGAGGCCGTCGTCGCCGCCGGCGCGTTGCTCGATCTGAAAGTGCTCGACCATCTCGTCTTCGGCCACGGACGCTACGTGTCCATGAGGCAGCAACTGCTGGGTTTCTCGGAGTAACCCCCACCCATTCGCTTGCCCTCCGGCAGCGGCCTGCATGCTACGATCGTTGCGGGCGGGGGGACGAAGGGCTCGCAACGCGTGCACTGGATCGACCTCTTAATTGTTGGCGTCATCGCCTGGATGACCTTCACCGCCTTCACCAACGGACTGATCCGCGAAGTCGTGAAGCTGATCGCGCTCGTGCTCGGCGCGGTGTTGGCCGGCATGTTCTACGACGATCTGAGCCAGAACCTCTCCTTCCTCCTCGACGACGGCATCACTCGCAACCTCATCTCGTTCGGTGCACTGCTCGGCGGAACCTTGATCCTCGGGCAAATCGTCGCCGGCATGCTCCGTGGCACCGCCAAGCTGCTCATGCTCGGCCCCTTTGACCACCTCGGTGGAGCCGCATTCGGCCTCGCCAAAGGCGTGATCTTGGTCGAACTCGCCCTGATCGCCGTCTCCGTCTTCCCCGCCTCCTCGCAGGTCGCCGTCGCCGTCGAAGAATCCGCACTGGCGCCAGTCTTCCTCGAGCGCGTGCCGATCATGGAACTCGCACTCCCAGACGAGTTCGATGATGCACTGGACCGGCTGCGCGAATGGCAGACATCGCTCCCGGCTGCCGTTGGGGGACTCAGCGACGGCTCCTGAGTCGCCACCTCCGCCCTCCGCCATCACAAGCGCGTTCCGATTCCGCTACACTTCCCCCGAAAGCGCCCGCCCTTCACGTCCTCTACGGCGCGGCGGTGCGGTCTGAACGCCTGGAGGTGAAGTGGCGATCCAGCGGCGGGCGCTGGTGCTGAACCAGAACTACGAGCCTCTGAACGTCTGCTCCGTGAAACGAGCCGTCGTGCTCGTGTTCCGGGGGAAAGCGGAGATCCTCGAAGTGGGGGACGAGCCGCTGCGTGGTGTCGGCGATGCCCGCTACGACACCCCCTCCGTCATCCGCCTCCAACACTTCGTCCGTCGGCCGATGCCACAGCTCCGCCTGACCCGCCGCGAGGTCTTCGCCCGCGACGGTAATCGCTGCCAGTACTGCGGCCGCCGCAACGACCTGACGCTCGATCACGTCACCCCCAGACATCGAGGTGGCCCCCACACCTGGGAAAACCTCACCACCGCCTGTCGCACCTGCAACCACGGCAAAGGTGGGCGAACCCCCGAAGAAGCCGACATGAAGCTCGCCAGGCGCCCTCGGCGTCCGTCCTCGCACCCTGCCGAGGTATTTGCGGTCTACCTCGAGCGATACAACGAGTGGACGCCCTTCATCGCCGGCTGGCGACGACGCGAGGATCCCTCAACGGCCGTCGCCTCCTAGCCGGACGTCAGCGCCAGCACCCGTCCCGCTAAAGCGTCGCCGCCGTGCGGCGATCCAGGATCCCCGCGATCTCATTCAGGCCGGTCAGTTCCCGTGCGGCCAGCAGCGACTGCAAGCAGGCTCCCGGGCTCGTCCAGCCATTCTCCCGCACCGCTGATTCCACTTCTGCTCCAAGCTGTGATGCCTCGGGCAGCGTCTCCTGGAACACCGGCGCCAGCGACTCCCACAGCGGGTGCTCAATCGCCGCCCGCGCGTAGAGCAGTGCCGCAAAGGCAAAGGCTGACTGCTCAGGGTCGTTCCACTCCGGACCCGCGTCGCGCAGCAAGTTCTTCAACGCCTGGTGGCGCTGCTCGGCTTCCCACTCCACATCCAGGTTCAGCGCCTGCAACGAATGATCCGCGGCCGGTGCCAGCACCAGCTCACGCAGTGCGCCGCGCAGCATCGGACCGTCTGGCACATCCGCGCCGTCGCCCCGCTGCACCGTCGGGTACCGCTCCAGCCGCTGCAGCACATGCTCCAGCGCAATCCCCACCACATGCGGCAGCGCGTGTGTCGGCACGCCGTTGTGCAGTTGGATGATCGCCGCGTCCGCCTGCCAGAGAACGTTCGAAAACGTGCCCTCCGCGCCGCCCTCAATCCGCAGCTCGCGTTCCGCCTCAATCTCCAGGCGCCGCCGCACCTCCTCGAACAATGGCTCCAGTACCGTGCCGATGTCCTTGCCAATGACCTTCATAACCGCTCCCTCAGGCGAACAGCGGCTGGCACTGCACGCAGTAGTTCGTTTCGCTGCCGCCACGCGTCTGTCCCTTAATCGGGGTTCCGCAGCGGGGGCAAGGCTCACTCGCCTTGCGGTGCACAGTCAGATGCTCGCGCCATTCCTCTTTGCGGCCAATACCCTCGCTCTGCACGATGCTACTCACCGCCGCTGACGAACGCTCCAGCACACTCCGAGTCGCCTCAAACAACCGATGGATATCGTCGTCGTCCATCGTGCTGCGCTTTCGATGGGGGTGCAGTTTCGCCTCCCACAGAATCTCGTCCGAATAGGCATTGCCGATGCCAGCGACGAACTCCTGGTTAGTTAGCGTGTTCTTGATCTGGCCGCGTCGCTTCGCAATCAGCGCCGTGAACTGCGCTTCATCGATCGCCATCACATCCGGGCCCATCTTCTCGAACTGCGGAATCGCATCCACCTGATCAGCCTCGGTCAGATAGAACCGCCCCATTCGCCGCATGTCCGAATAGCGCAGCTCGTGGCCATCGTCGAAGCCCAGCACCACCGCGAGCTGCCCCGGCTTCTTCGTCTCCGCCTCCACCCAGTGGAAGCGACCGGTCAGCATCGCGTTGATCGTCAGCACCCGCTCATCGTCCAGTTGGAACTGGAGAAACTTCCCACGCCGTGAGATCTCTACGAACCGATGTCCCGCCAATGTCTGAAATTCGTCTGCACCGGTGCGGACCAGCCACGGAATCGGCACCGCTACCTTCGTGATCGTCCGGCCCTCAAGTCGTGGCGCTAGGTAGTGCCGGATCGCCTCAAGATCTGGAATCTCAGGCATCGTTCCCGGTCCAACGAGGGTAAGAGCCCAGCACGTGCAACCACTGCGTGTGCGGACGTGCCTCCTCAATCGCCACCGCGATCTCCGGGTCGGACCGATGTCCCTGCACGTCCACGAAGAAGTAATACGTGCCGAGCTGCAGCCCCGTCGGGCGCGACTCGATCTTCGTCATATTGATCGTCCGGTCGGCGAACGGCTGCAGCACCTCCACCAGCGAGCCGGGTCGATCATGCGCCATCGTGAACACCAGCGAAGTCTTATCATCACCGCTTCGCTCGGCGTCCTCCGCGGTCAGCACAATGAAGCGAGTCTGGTTGTTTGGCTGGTCGCTGATGTCCGGATCGTAGATGTGAGCGGAGTACAGCTCTGCCGCTCGCGCGTTGCTGATCGCCAGCGCGTTCGGCTCCGCCGCCGCCGCCTCAATCGCTGCCGCCGTAGAGAGCGCGGCCACCGGCTGCGCGTACGGCACAAGCTTGGTCAGGTGCTGGCGGCACTGCGCCAACGCCTGCGGGTGCGAATACACGATGCGTGCGTCGTTCAGATCCAGGCCGGCCGGCCCCACCAGCGCGTGGCGGATCGCAATCACAATCTCCGCGGCGATCATCAGCGTCGGATTTTCGCGCTGAAGGATCGCCAGCGTCTCGGCAACCGGTCCCTCAAGCGCGTTCTCAATCGCGCACACGGCGGCGTCCGCTTCGCCCTGTTCAACCGCCGCCACGGCGGCAGCCACCGTCCCCACCGGAACCAGTTCAGCGCTCGCGTCGTAGTCGATCGCCGCCGCCTCGGTGTAGGTGCCGGACGGACCCAGATGAGCCAGCCGCATCAACCGCCCTCCGGACGGCCCGTGATCAGCTCGCGCATCGTCTCTTCGGCGTCCACCGGGATCACCGCAATCACCTCATCGCCTGAGTGCAGGATCGTGGCGCCGTCGGGCACACGCGGGCCGTCTCCGTCGATCACCAGCGCGATCAGCGTCTGCTCAGGCAATCGCAGCTCGTGCAGCGGCCGCCCGGCAGCCGGTGCACCCTCCTGCAGATGCAGGTTCACCACCTTCAACCCGGAGCCCTCAAGTCTCATCAGCGGAACAACCGTGTGCTCCGGCAGCGTCGTCTCAATCTGTGCCATCACCGCCTGCGAAGCAGAAACCGTGCTGTCCACGCCCAACATCTGGAACAAGTCCTCGTTACGAGGATCGTTTACCCGGGAAATCGTCCGTTTCACCCCAAATCGGTGCTTCGCCACCTGGCACGCCACCAGGTTCGCTGCATCATCGGCCGTCACCGTAATCAGGAGATCCGCCCGACCTGCGCCCACCTGCTCCAGGAACGCCACCTCGGACCCGTCGCCATTCACCACCATTTCGCCCAGCTCCTCGCGCAGTTCGGCGGCGCGAGCAGCATCGTGTTCGATGATCGTCACCTCGTGGCCGGGCATCATCTGCAACTCCAGCCCGATCCCGTACCCGACGATTCCGCCCCCCACCACAATGATGTACATCGCTAGGCCTGCTCGCCGGTCGAGGCGTCCGAGAACAGCGCGCCGTACGCCAGATCCGCGCCGATCTTCGTCGGGCTGAACGTCTGCAAGCCCAGCTCTGCGAACAACTCGCTGCGCAGCGGGTCTTTCACCCGCGTCACCACCGTCGCCACGCCAAAGACGTGCTTGGCACGCTGCGAGGCCAGCAAGTTGCGATTGTCGCCCGATGCCAGCGCGATGAACGCGTCCGCCTCGCCGATGCCAACCTCCTCCAGCAGCAGATGATCCGTGCCCGAGCCCACCGCTCGACGCCCTCGAAAATCAGCGGGCAGGCGTGCGAACGCCTGAGCGTCCGTATCGATCACCGCCACATGGTGACCTTCCTCGGACAGCCGCGCGGCAACCGTGGAACCAACCCGACCGCAGCCCATGATCACAACATTCATCGTGCTACCTCTGACCCGGGCGATTCGGGGGCGCTTCGCCGTCGCTCACCGGATACCGAATCAGCCACACAAAGCCGGGGGCCCGCTCCAGCACATAGGTAGCAACCTTCCCCAGTTCGTAGCGACCGTACGGGCGATGGTATTCAAGCCCGATCACGATCGCATCCGCACCGCGTTCGGCCGCCTCGTCCAGAATCACGTGTGCCTCTTGGCGAGCCTGCAGCAGCTCCGCCTCCAGCCGCACGTCCAGCGCCGCGGCCAGCTCCTCCGCGCGCTCCAGCACCTCTTCGCCGCGCTGCCCCTCCGCCACCATGTCCGCCTCGATCGGCAACGACCGAGGCACCTCGATCACATAGAGCGCGTGCACCGCGGCTCGTGTCTTCCGAGCCACTCCACAAGCTGCGACCAGTGCGCCGTAGGCCGCATCGGTCCCGTCCAGTGGCACCAGGAACGCCTTCGCCTGTAGCGGATCCGTCATCACAGCGGCCATCGCATCGCCGCCTCTCGCGTCCCGGTCCCGTCAGCCAACATCAACGCTGCCGCGCCAACTGGTATCGAACCACCGCGTTCAACAGCAGCACCCCGCCCAGCAAACCGCCGAGGCCGATCAGGCGCCCCGAGGCCAGCACGATCGACAACGCGATCACGCCCACCAGCGCCGATAGAACTGCCACCAGGAGATTCGCACGGTCCATCAAGCTACCTGCCCACCTGCGCGCACCCATCGCACGGCGTGTGTCATCGGATGTGGGTGCGGGACGATCACGCTATGACTGGCATCGAAGGGTGTCAATCGGGATCGGGAGCCGCTCGGACCGCTAGTGGAGCTGTTCGATCCACGCTTCTGGCTTGCCGTCGCGAATCTGGAGGAATCCCACCGTCCCAAGCTGAGTCTGGAGATTGCGCGGATACGTCGGCGACCCCGAATTCACGATCAACACACCCTCGCGCAGCGTCACGTGTGGGACATGCGTGTCCCCCGCCACCAACACATCCACTGGGCCACCCCAGTGACGCTCCATCGCCTGATCCAGCGGCATCGATCCCGTGTACGGCAACTCCGGGAACGAGTGCGTCATCCCAATCTTCAGCCCCTGGATGTGCAGCAACTGGTTGTGGGCGAGCCGCGGATCATCTGGCGCCACCGGCCGCCCGCTCGATCCGTCGTCCCCGTTGCCACGAACGCCAATCACCGGCGCCACCTCCTGCAGCCAGTCCAGCACAATCACGTCGTGCATGTCGCCGCCATGGAGAATCAGATCGCAATCCCGAAACGCCTCATACATCTCGTCAAAGACCGTGCTCCGCGCCTCAGGGATGTGCGTATCCGAAACCAGTCCGATCAGGACGTCGCCTTCGAATGTGTGCTCGTTCAGCCACGGTGGGTCGTTTGATCCGGCCATTACTGAAGGTTAACGGCGATAGCCCGTTTCTTGCGAATCAGAGGCCGCGACCGAACCATGCAGCACGGTACAATGATTATCGACCGACACCTTTTTCGCTCAGGGAGCATCCATGACCAGCGACGCGAGTAACGGCGCAAACAGCAACGGCAGCAACGATGGCAGCGGCGAAACCGCTACCTGGCGTGTCAAGGCCGGCCTCGCCCAGATGCTGAAGGGCGGCGTCATCATGGACGTCACCAACGTCGACCAGGCCCGGATCGCCGAAGAAGCTGGCGCCGTCTCCGTCATGGCGCTCGAGCGCGTCCCATCCCAGATCCGCGCCGATGGCGGCGTCGCCCGCATGAGCGCCGTTGAGATGATCCAGCAGATTCAAGAAGCCGTCACCATCCCCGTCATGGCAAAGGCTCGCATCGGCCACTTCGTCGAAGCACAGATCCTCGACGCCATCGGCATCGACTACATCGATGAGTCCGAGGTGCTGACCCCCGCCGATGACCAGAACCACATCGACAAAGAGCCCTTCCGTGCCCCGTTCGTCTGCGGCTGCCGCAACCTCGGCGAAGCACTCCGGCGCATCTCCGAGGGTGCCGCGATGATCCGCACCAAGGGCGAAGCCGGCACCGGCGACATCGTCGAGGCCGTCCGCCACATGCGCTCCCTCTGGAGCAGCATCCGCAGCCTCGAGACCATGGCAGACGACGAACTGTTCACGCTCGCAAGAGACCTGCAGGCGCCCATCGACCTCGTCCGCGAAGTGAAGCGGCTCGGCCGCCTGCCCGTCGTCAACTTCTCCGCCGGTGGCGTCGCCACCCCGGCCGATGCCGCACTGATGATGCAGCTCGGCGCGGACGGCGTCTTCGTCGGCTCCGGCATCTTCACCTCGGAGACGCCAGAAAAGGTCGCATCCGCGATCGTCAAGGCAGTCACCCACTACCAGGACGCCAGCATGCTCGCCGAAGTCTCCCGCGGCCTCGGTAGCGCCATGCGCGGCCAGTCCGTCGCCCAGATGCCCGCCGCTGAACTACTCGCCGGTCGAGGGAACTAACGACCGCCGCATGACAGACGCACCCGCCGCCCCCGTCCGCGTCGGTGTGCTCGCCCTGCAAGGGGATTTCGAGGAGCACGCCAACATGCTTCGCGCCACCGGCGCGGAGGCTGTCGAGGTGCGCACCCTCGCCCAACTCCAGTCGGTCGATGGCCTGGTCATCCCCGGCGGCGAAAGCACCACCATCGCTCGCCTCCTGCTCGCCTTCGACCTGATGGAGCCACTGCGCGAGCTGATCGCCGAAGGCCTCCCGGTCTGGGGCACCTGCGCAGGTGCCATCCTCCTCGCCGACGCCGCCCCCGGCCTGGACCGACCTTCAATTGGCGGCCTCGGCATGACCATCGACCGCAACGCCTTCGGCACCCAGGTCGACTCCTTCGAGACCGACCTCACCATCGACGGCGTCGAGGGCGGCCCGTTCCACGCCGTCTTCATCCGTGCCCCCGTCATCACCGAGGTCCACGACGGCACCGAGGCCACGGCGCGCCTCGAGGATGGCCGGATCGTCGCCGCTCGCAGCGGCCGATTGATGGCCACCTGCTTTCATCCGGAGATCACGGACGACCACCGGCTCCACGCGGCATTCGTCGAGCTGGTTCAAGACGCGGTGACGGAGGAGGCGGTCGCATGACCCCCGGCCCCCAGAGTCACGCCGCCCGCCCCACTGACCTGGTCGCCCTCGTGACGTTCGATAATGAGGTGCGCGAGAACCAGGCAGTCACCCTCGAAAGCCTCGGTGCCAACGAGCACCGCTCTCGCCCGCTCAACGTCGCGTTGGCGCAGTGGCTGCACCTCGGTCGCCGCATGTGGGTGAACGTCGATGGCCGAGAGGTGCACGGCATCGCCACCGCCCGCGATCTCGGCGCACGCTCCGCCTGGGTGATCGACACGCTGATCGATGCCGGCAGCGCCAGCCATGGCGACGAGGTGATCGCGGACCTGCTGGCTCAGGCTGTCGAAGCGGCAACGCGTGCCGGCGTCACCCATCTGCTCCTCCGCACCGCTACTGACGCCGGCGCACGCGAACCCGCCATGCAGGCTGGCTTCCGCCCCGCACTGCCAGAGCGACTCTGGACCGGCTCGCTCAGCCAGCTACCACCAGCCCCCGGCGTCACCATCCGCAATGCCACAAGCACGGACCTGCAAGCCCTGTTCCAGCTCTACAGCCGCAGCGCTCCCGCCGAGGCCCGCTCGCTGCTCGCAATGACGCTCGATGAGTGGCAGGCACTGCGTGAGCGTCGCTGGTTCCGCGGTGGCGGCGAACTCGTCGCCGAAGTGGATGGCCGCCTCGTGGCAACGCTGACCTTCGGCGAGGCCCAGGATCGACTGCAGTTCGAGCTGACCGCCGAGCCAGATGCCGAGGCGGCGGTGCGGACGTTGCTCGGCTCAATGCGGGAGAGTGTCGGCGAAACCGAAGCGCTCACCCTCGTCCCCCACCACGCCAGTAGCATCGAGCAAGTGCTACTCACCCAGGGCTTCCAGCCAGACCACGAGTACGTACTGCAATCACACCGCCTTCGCCAACCGGTCAAACTGGAGTCGAAGGTCCCGGTCGGTGTCCCCGTTCCAAGTGGAGGTGGCGCGTGACAGACATCCAGCAGGGCTCAACCCCGCCACTCACTGACCCCGAAAACGAGGAATCCGATCTCCTGATCGACCGGCTGCCGCAACGCATCCAGGAAGCGACCCGCGAGCAAGGATTCGCTGGCCTGATCGAAGTCGTACTAGACCTCGGCCGCGTCCCAACCGCCCGCTATCACGAAGGCTCCGAGGTCACGCTCAGCGACCAGGAAGTCACACAGCAAGAGATCGATCAGACCGTCGCGCAGCTCTCCGAATTCGGCGAGGACAACCGCGCCGGTATCCCCCGCACACTCCACCGCATCTCCGCCATCCGTAACCGCCGAGACCGCATCGTCGGGCTCACCTGCCGCGTCGGCCGCAGCGTCTCCGGCTCGGCCGCCGCTATCCGCGATCTCGTCGAATCAGGCCACAGCATCCTGCTGCTCGGCCCCCCCGGCGTCGGCAAGACCACCATGCTGCGCGATGTCGCCCGCACCCTCGCCGACGAACTGAGCAAGCGCGTCGTGGTCGTCGATACCTCGAACGAGATCGGCGGCGATGGCGACATCCCCCACCCCGGTATCGGTCGCGCCCGCCGCATGCAGGTAGGCCACCCCGGGCTACAGCATCGCGTCATGATCGAAGCTGTCGAAAACCACACGCCCGAGGCGATCGTGATCGACGAAATCGGCACCGCCCTCGAGGCGGAAGCGGCTCGCACCATCGCGGAGCGTGGAGTC
>JABIST010000214.1 GCA_018700215.1 Dehalococcoidia bacterium
ATCTCCCGATCGAAGCTCTCGTGACTAGCGTCCGGAGTGTGGTGCTCCGTCGTCCAGCCACATCGACCGAGCCTGGTCGTTCGAGTAGCAAACAATGGTGCCCATCAGACCGTGGGGGCGATGATTCATCACGTAGTTGTGCCACGCCGTACGCACCAGCGGCTCCGGGAACCACGCCTGGTAGACCTTGTCGTGGATCCGATCGTAGACCTGCTTCCAGATCTCCTTCTGCGCGTCTGGGTCTGCCTCTGTGCGCTGTTTCTCCAGCATCGTGTCTAGCTCTGGGTCGTTGACGTTCCCGTAGTTCGTTCCACCGGTCGAGTGGTAGAACGGGTAAATCCACTGGTCCATCGAATACCCGGCTGGCCCCCACAGGAATCCAACCGTGTCCGGGAAGTTCCGGTCGGACATCAATGTCACGTGCGTCGGGTTGTCCACCCGCTCGAACGTGATGTTCACCTCCGGCAGGTTCTGATTGATACCCGGTACCACCAGCTCGGACAGCTCGTTCGCGTAGTAGTACGACTTCATCTCCATTTCCAGCGGGCTATCCTCGCTGTAGCCGGCGGCTTGCAGCATCTTCCGGCCCTCGGCCGCATCAAAGTCGTACCACTGACCGTTTGCCCGTGCGTCCGGGTACTCGTCGAACAGGTACGGCCACGGCATCGGCGCGTTCGAATAGGCACCGTTGGCGTTCGTGTTGTCACCAGAGTTACGCGCCAGGTCGTACTCGTTGCGGTCGAACGCCTTGGACAGACCCTGCCGAACACGGTCGTCCTGGAACGTCGGGTTGTCCATCTGGAACTGGAACCCGTTCACGTTCGCACCACGTGTACGTGGCACGACCGAAACGACCATATCGTCAACCGACTTATGCAAATCCTCGATGTCAGCTGCATCGCGGGCGCTGAACGTGAAGAAGTCGTCGGTTATAAACCCGGCACGACGCACGTTCGCATCGTTCTGCGTTTGCGCGTAGATCGTGTCCAGGTACGGCAGACCCTCTTCGTGATAGTTCGGGTTCCGCTGGAAGACCGAGCGCTCGTTCTTCGCCCACTCCTCCTGGATGAACGGGCCGGTACCAACCGCGATCTCCTGTCGGAGTTCGTCGTTGTCCACCAGCTCCTTCATCATCATGAACGACCACGACGAAATGTTCGTCGGGAAGTCAGCCAGCGGCTGGCTCAGCTTGACCCGCACCGTGTACGGGTCCACGGCCTCAACCGACTCAACCGGCGAATAAACATCCTTCTGAGGACCCGCCGCCTTGTACATCTCCATCGTCGCAACCACGTCCTCGGACGTGAACTCGCGACCGTTCGTCGGTGCCTTATCGTGCGTTAGCACGCCCTTCTTCAGGTTGAACACGAATTCCGTGGCCTCGGGGTTTGCAGCCTCCCACGACTCCGCCAGGTCCCCCTCGATCTCCACGAGGTTCGGGTCCGCGCTAGCTCCCGATTTCCCACGAATCAGCTTGTTCTGCGTGTAGTTCATCGTGTGATAGATCGTGCAGGACAGCGTGCGGTTCATGTCCATCCGCGGCGGCTCAAGGTACCGCAGGTACAGTTCACCACCGTACTTGGCGTTGTTCGCCGGATCCGCCTCACCCGCGCTCGCGGGAGGGTTGAAGTCGTACGTTCCCGGCTCCACCCGCATGTCCGCGGCCGAAACCGGGCCACCGCCACCGCCGCCGGTTGTGGTGCCAGCGCTCGTCGGCGCTGCTGTGGCCGTGCCACCGCCGCCAGCGTCATCGTCGTCGTCGTCGCCGCCGCAGCCGATCAGTGCTGCGCCCGCAAGACCTACGCCTGCCAGTCCCGCTCCGCGCAACATCGAACGTCTGCCGACTCGTTGCCGTGTCCAATAGTTGCTGTCCATGAGTCCCCCCTGAGTCATCCGCCGCCGAGTGGCAACGCTCGCCGGAACAATAACGAGTGGGATTAAAATGACAAACGTGATGTTATTCACAGCAATAATCACTACCGTGGTCGCCAGCCCCTCCGGCTCAGCAACCGCCCGCTGACTTCATCGCACTGAGGTACCCCCATGGACGTCACCCTCATCCCCAACCAGCGCCGTCCCGGCGTCGGTCGCCGTCCTGCCGCCGAGAACCGCCGCGCCTGGCTCCCCCAGCAAGCTCGCTTCTGCCCCGTCGTCGAAGACGCCAGCCGTGCCGGCTTCCTCGTCTATCCGCCCCTCCATGATTACGAGGTCCTCCAGGCCCGTCGCCTCCGCGAAGACCAACTCCGCTTCTCTCTCGTCGTCACCGGCGACGACAGCGCCTCCCGCCCGCTCTGGACCATCGACCTCACCATGGCCGCCGGCAGCGGCGGACTCGACTCCTACGACCTCCGCTTCGTCGCCGACGAACTAGACCTCAACCAGCAGCAGGTCATCGCTCAACTCGAAGCCCTCACCACCAACCTCAACGCCCCACCCGGCGCCGTCGGCCTCCGCGGTTCTTTCGATTTCGTCACACCCGAAGGCTGGGACACCTTCTACACCGGCGTCCTCAATGAACTCGCCCCACCACACGTCCCCGTCATGGCCGCCCGCATCGAAACCGACTGGTACTCGCAGCCCACCGAGTTCCGTCACGTCCTCGATGTCGGCCAGACCCTCAGCGTCGCCGGCACCTCACCCATCGGCCAGGTCATCTTCGCTCCCCGTGAGCCCGTCGCCCTCATCGATGCCACCGAGAGCGACACCGCCCGCTTCACCGAAGCGCAGCAGCAGTACTGGAGCGACCGCGGCAGCAAGGAACGCGCTACCAATTTCGGCACCCTCTACACCTATCACTACCGCGATCTCCAGAAAGAACATCGCGGCGACGAAGCAGCCGACTGATCCCGTTCGCCCCGCTCGCTCACAGTTCGTCCACCCCCCTTGGCGAATCCCTGCCGATTACGTATGGTTCCCCAACGCTTCGCATACGTGATGCGGCGACCAGAGGGACCGCCGCCGCAATTCGTGTGCTCTGTGCGCGCGCTCACCTCGGTATCGACCGATTGGCGCTACCACAGACGCGATATCATGACCAGGTCCATGACGAGGGGTTCTGATGCAGCAATACATTCTCCGAAGACTGCTCCTGATGATTCCCACCCTCTTCGTCATCACCATCTTCACCTTCGGCCTCCTCCGCATCATGCCCGGCGACTTCATCGTCGCTCAGATGGCTGAGGCCCGCGGAGCGGATCTGGAGCAGATGGAACTCTGGCGCGCCGAGCTCGGACTCGACGAACCCGCCTACAAGCAATACGTCAGCTGGGTCCGCGGCCTCGTCGTCGGCGACTGGGGCACCTCCTACTGGCGCAACGAGCCCGTCACCACCGTCATCCGCGAGGCGCTCCCCATCTCCTTCGAACTCGGCGCCTTATCCATCGTCGTCGCAGTCGTGATCTCCTTACCCATCGGCATCCTCTCCGCCATCAAACAGGACACGTGGATCGATTACCTCGCGCGCTCCATCTCCATCGCCGGGATCTCCATCCCCAACTTCTTCCTCGCCCTCCTCGTCATCATCTATGGATCCAAGTGGTTCGGCTGGTTCCCACCCCAGACCTACCAAAACCCGTTCGAGAACCCCATGGGCAATCTGGAGCAATTCATTCCCGGTGCCTTCGTGCTAGGCGCCGCACTCTCCGCGCAAAACATGCGCATGCTCCGCACCACCATGCTCGAGACCCTGCGCGCGGACTACGTCCGCACCGCTCGCGCCAAGGGGCTCAAGGAGTGGAGCGTCATCTACCGCCACGCCTTCCGCAACGCACTCATCCCCGTCGTCACCTTGCTCGGTCTCCAGATCACCGTCGCCATCGGTGGCTCCGTCATCATCGAGACCGTCATGAACATGAATGGCGTCGGACGTAACTACATCGCCGCCGTCCAACAGCGGGACTACCCACTCGTCCAGGGCATCCTCCTCGTACTCGTCAGTGCCACCCTGCTCACCAACCTCATGGTCGACCTCAGCTACTCGTGGCTCGATCCAAGGATTCGCTACTAATCGCCTCCGCTTACTGAACGAAGAACCCCACCTCAGGAGGGCATGATGGTCTCAACCGCTGAAACCGCAGCAGATTTCGGATCCACCGCACCGGCGCAACTCGCACCGCAACGACCCCTGCA
>JABIST010000040.1 GCA_018700215.1 Dehalococcoidia bacterium
GAAGGTGTCCTTGAGGCGGTCCGGGTTGTCGCCGATCTGAGAGACGAAGAGCAGGTCGATGCCGTACTCGGGGAGCTGGGAGGCGATGAAGGCGGCGTTGGTGTCTGTGATTTCACCGAGCATGATTTCGGTGCCGATGGAGATGATTTCGGCGCGCATGCGGTGGGCCTCCCGAGGTATATCGATTGAGGTGGGGAGAATAGCAGGGCGCGTGCAGAACGGCGGGCTCGCGCCGCCTCGGGAGCTACGCTTCGGCGGGACCGAGGCTGAGCAGGTACTGATGTAGCCAGGTGGCGGAGCGCTTGCCATCGGCGATGGCGGTGACGACGAGGTCCGCGCCGTTGACGACGTCACCGCCGGCGAAGACGTAGGGGATGTTGGTCTGGCCGGTGCGTTCGTCGACTTCGACGAGATGCCAGCGGTTGGTTTCGAATGGGGCGGCTTCGGCGAACTCGGCATCCGCGCCGTAGCCGATGGCAACGGCGACTGAGCTGGCCGGGAGGATGAAGTTGGAGCCTTCGATGGGGACGGGGCGGCGGCGACCGCTGTCGTCCGGCTCGCTCAGCTCCATGCGGATCAGTTCGACGCTTTCGACGTTGCCGTCCTTGTCGCCGATGAAGCGGAGCGGGGTGGTGAGGTAGAGGAATTTGACGCCTTCTTCGCGGGCGTGGGTGCGCTCTTCGGAGCGACCGAGCATCTCGTTCTCGGTGCGGCGGTAGGCGCAGAAGACGCGTTCCGCTCCGAGCCGGATGGCGGTGCGCACGCAGTCCATGGAGGTGTCCCCACCACCGACGACGACGACGTTCTTGCCGATGTAGGGGCGTTCACGCTGTCCCTCCGGCAGCTCCTCGGGCTCGAGATTGCCGCGGACGAGGAAGTCCGTGGCCTGGTAGATGTTGCCGAGTTCTTCGCCTTCGATGCGCATGAGGTTGCCGACGCCGGCGCCGGTGCCGACGAAGATGACATCGTGATCGAGATCGTCGTGCAGCTCTTCGAGGGTGACGTCGCTCCCGATCTTGGTGTTGCTGACGAATTCGACGCCGAGGGCGCGGAGCGAGGCGAGTTTTTCCTCGAGCAGTTCCTTCTTCATCTTGAAGTTGGGGATGCCGTAGCGGAGAACGCCGCCGGGTTCGGGCCACATGTCGTAGACGGTGCACTGGTGGCCGCGGAGCTGGAGCTCTTCGGCGACGGTGAGACCGGCCGGACCGCTGCCGACGATGGCGGCGCGACGGCCGGTGGTCGGCAGTGGCGTGGCGACAGGGAAGCCGCCGAGCTGCTCACGCTGCGAGTCAGTGATGAAGGATTCGAGGCGGCCGATGGCGACGGGGGCCTGCTTGATGCCGTCCGGGCGAATGGCGAAGCCGACGACGCAGTCGCCCTCGCAGAGTGACTCCTGGGGGCAGAGGCGGCCGCACATCTCGGGGAGGGTGGAGGTTTCGCGGAACTTGGCGGCGCCGCCAAGGATGTCGCCTCCCTCGAGGAGTTTGAGGGCGGCGGGGATGTCGTTGTGGACAGGGCAGGCGGCCATGCAGGGGGCGGAGGGGCAGTCGATGCAGCGGGACGCCTCGACGATGGCGGTTTCGAGGTTGAGGGGGAGGTAGGTTTCCTCGAAATTTTGGACGCGCTCATGTGGCAGTCGCTTCGGCACCGGTTGGCGCGGAACCGCGAGCCGGTCCTGGATCAATCCGCTTTGTGGGTTCGCCTCATTGGTGGTCATCGCGTGGTTTGTTTCGCCTCCCCGGGTGCGTATGGCCATGGAGAGAATACCAAGCCGAGCAGCCGTTCGGTGGACGATTGGTGAGCGTGATGCTGAGCGTTGTGAGTTGAGAGAGGGGAGTGAGGTAGGCCGAGCTTAGCGGCCCAGCACCTTTTCGATGACGGCGGTTGCGGAGGCGGTCGCGCGGGTGTGGTCCGTGAGCGCGGCTCGAACGGCGGCGGCGTCTGGGGATTCCGGGTGGGCTTCGAGGGTGGCGGCGGCCTGGTCGCCAGTTTCGGTGAGGTGGTCGCGCAGCGCGTGGAGGCGCATCTCCTGGGCGAGGTGCATCGCTTCGCCTCGGAGGCGGCGCCAGTGGGGTTCGTCGGCAGGTGGGGCGGTGGCGAGCTGGATGCGGGTGGTGAGTTCGAGGTCGGCGGCGGCGAGCCATGCGAGTTCGTGGCGGAGCGTCCAGCCGTGGCGGGGGGTGGCGGTGGAGAGGCGGGTCTCCGGGAGGGCTTCGAGTAGTTCGATGAGGGTGTGGCGTGCGGCGCGGAAGGCGGCAGCGTCCGGGAGCGGGGTCTGAACGCCGGTGGGGGTGAAGGGATCTGGGGCGTCGGTCATGGGCGTGGTAGCTCGTCTCGTGCGCGGCGATAACAGGTCGAATGATGGGCTCGGGCAGTGTAGCGGTGGTGCCGCCGTAGCGCCGAGCGCTTTGATACGCTCTCTGCGCTCTGCACCAGATCTGAACGACGAGGGGGGTGCCGTGGCGGATTCAACCACGGAACAACAAGGGGTGTCCGACGGCGCAGCAGCGGGCGGCGCGACCGCATCCGATGGGGCCAGCTCCTGGGGTGCGAGCAGCGCCGGTAGCGACGGCTCCGAGGCGGCGCTTGCGATCCAGAGCGCGGCTGCGCGGGTGCACGAGAACGTGCAGCGCGTGGTGGTGGGCGCGGACGAGGCGGTGGATCTGCTGCTGGTGGCGCTGCTGAACCACGGGAACGTGCTGCTGGAGGATGTGCCGGGCACAGGGAAGACCACGATGGCACGGGCGCTGGCACGCTCGATTGGCGCGTCGTTCAATCGGATTCAGTTCACGCCGGACCTGATGCCTTCGGACGTGGTGGGGATCAACTTCTACTCGCAGAAGACGGGCGAGTTCGAGTACCGACCCGGGCCGCTGGTGGCGAACATTGTGCTGGCGGACGAGATCAATCGCGCGACACCGAGGACGCAAGCGGCGCTGCTGGAGGCGATGGAGGAGCGCACGATCACGGTGGACGGCGAGACGAAGCCGCTGCCGGATCCGTTCGTGGTGCTGGCGACGCAGAACCCGGTGGAGCTGGAGGGGACGTTCCCGCTGCCGGAGGCGCAGTTGGACCGCTTTCTGGTGCGGATGAAGTTGGGCTACCCGGACGAAGCGGGTGAGCTGGAGATCGTTCGTCGGTTCGAAGCTCGCTCGCCGATGGAGGATTTGGAGCCGGTGATCACGGCGGCCGAGCTGGTGACCCTGAGCGAGCGGCTGAGTGCGATCCACGTGGAAGATGCGGTGGCGAAGTACGCGGTGCAGCTCTGCCGCGCGACGCGACGACACGAGGCGTTCGATCTGGGCGCGAGTCCTCGGGCATCGCTGGCGCTGTTCCGGGCGGCGCGGGCGTGGGCGGCGATTGCGGGTCGCGACTACGTGCGGCCGGACGACGTGAAGCGGATGGCACATCCGGTGCTGGCGCATCGGCTGGTGCTGAACTCGAATACGCGGCTGCGGGGGCGGGCGACGGACGAGGTGTTGGAAGAGGTGATCGCCAACGTGGCGGTGCCGATCGCCGACGTGTCGTAGGCCTCGAACGTGCGAGTGCTGATCGAAGACAGTTGGTTGCTGGCATCGTCGGTCCTGATTGGGGTCGGGCTGCTGGCGAGTTCCCCGGTGGTGATCATCCTGGGGATGCTGGTGCTGGGTGCGAGCACGGCGGGACGGCTGTGGGCGCGAGTCTCGCTGGAAGAGGTGTACTTCACGCGGGCACTTTCGGAGCGCCGGCTGTTCGTTGGTGAGACCGCGGAGCTTCGACTCACGCTGGAGAATCGCAAAGGGTTGCCGGTGCCGTGGATTGAGGTGCGGGAGCAGCTCCCGCGGGATCTACCGCTGGTGGGCGCGAAGATGCAGTCCAGCGGTACACCGGGGCGGGCGATCCTGCAGCGGAACACGGCGCTGGGGCGGCACGACCGTCTGGAGTGGCCCGTCAGGTTCCGCGCGGTGCAGCGCGGTTACTACCGCATTGGCCCGACCCGGCTGCGGTCCGGGGATATTTTCGGATTCTTCGATCGAGAGGAGGTTGTGCCGGCGCTGGAGGAGCGGCTGGTGGTGTATCCGCACACGTATTCGATGCCGGAGCTGGGACTGGACAGCGCGCGCCCGTTTGGCGAGCTGCGCGGCGGGAATCGGATCTTCGAGGACCCATCGAGGGTTGTGGGGGTGCGGGACTATCAGCCCGGCGACCCGATGAAGCGGATCGATTGGAATGCGACGGCGCGGGTGCAGCGGTTGCAGTCGCGGCTGTACGAACCGTCTCGCGCGCAATCGATTGTGGTGGCGCTGAACGTGGGGACGTTTCAGCACAGTTGGCAGGGGACCGATCCGGTGATACTGGAGCGAGGGGTGTCGGTAGCGGCCTCGGTTGCGCGGTGGGCGGCGGAGGCGGACCTGGCGGTGGGGCTGATTGCGAACGGGGCGTTCCCGGGACAGGGACGGCCGATCCGGATTGGCGTGGGACAACACCCGGACCGACTGAACCGAATTCTGGAAGCACTGGCCGCCGTGAGCGCCTTCACGATGTCGAGCCTGGCTCGTGAGCTGGAAGGCGCATCAACCGGCGCGCTACCGGCCGGGTCGACGGTGGTAGTGGTTGCGGCCGTCATGCCAGACGAGCTGGCGGCGACGCTGCTGCGGTTGCGCGGCGATGGTCACTATGTGCAGGTGGTGAAGACGTCCGAGCGCGAGTGGGACGCGAACCTTGGGCGGATTCCCGTCACCGATGTATCGGCGTTCATGGCGTCGGAAGAGGCGGCGACGGCACTTGAGCTCGCGGCGGACGAGCTGGCGTCGCAGTCGGAGACGGCGCCTGCGGGCATAGCAGCGGCAGATGTGGCGGTGATTGGATGACGCGCTGGCAGCGGTGGCTGCTGGATCTGCTGTACGTGGGCGTGGAGAGCGTGCCGTGGTTCATGGCGATCGCCGTGATGGCGACGGCCGCTGAACGAACGTATCTGCGAGATGTGGCGGGCGCGCTGCAGGTGCAGATCGCGTTGGGGGAGATCGAGAACCCGGTGCGCGGCACGGCGCTGGTTGCAGAGTTGCTCCGCGACAGCACGGACGCGTTGGCTGGCCCCGGGTTCCTGATCGTGCTGCTGACCGGGTTGGGTGGGTTCGGCCTGATGCGGGCGGTTCAGACGGCGAAGCTGAACGGGGCGCTGGGCGCGGTGGTGGTGCTGGTGGCGTCCGTGCTGGGGCTGAACGTGATGCTGCACCTGGGGTTGGCAGGGAACCTGCTGATCTGGGACAACGGCGGGCTGGCGGAGTTCCTGGACAACCCCACGGCGTTTACGGCGGAGGGGGCGGATCTGCAGCGGCTGGTGGATCGCGGCGGCGTGGTGCTGGGGAGTGGGACCGCGGTGGCGCTGACATTCGCGGCGATGATTGCGGTGTGGGTGCGGTTCATGGCGGCGGCACGGGGGGTGGTGGGGTTCGAACGGGTGCTGCGCTCGTTCGGCTTCGGATTCGTTGCGGTGCTGGTGCTGCTGGTGTTCGCGCGGGTCAGCGAGATTGGTCAGCTGGCTCCGTACGCGGTGCCGTACTTTGTGTTCGGCTTGCTGGCGCTGGCTGTGGCGAACAGCGAGCGCGCCGCGCTGCGAGCCGAGGGTCGCGAGCGGGTGGCGCCGTGGAGCGTGTCGGTGCTGGCGACGATCGGCCTGCTGCTGGCGGTGGCGGCGGTGTTTGGGCTGCTGGCGGCGTTGGACTTCGCCAGCTTCGCGGCCTGGGTGGGCGGCGGCATTGGTTGGGCAATCGAGCGGTTGCTGGTGATCATCCTGACGCCGATCTTCTGGGTGCTGGTGCCGCTGCTCGACTGGCTGATTCCCGACGGCGTGGCGGACCGGCTGCGGGAGATGCAGCTTCCGCAGACGCTGCTGGAGACGGCCAACGAGGTGGCTGAGGATGGCGAAGAGTCGACATTCCCGGCGTGGCCGCTGCAGGCAGCGAAGTTGCTGGTGTTCGTGGGGCTGGTCTGGGTGGCCTACCGTGTCAGCCGGGCACTGCTCGGTCGCAAGGAAGAGCGCTCGCTGGAACTGTATGACGAACTGCGATCAGCCAGCGGCAGCGGTGGCAGCGGCCTGGGTGGGTTGCTGCGTGGACTGCTGCGCAGGGGTGGTGGCGCGACTGGACAAGGCTGGTTTGGCCTGCAGCCGATCTACGCCGTTTACGGGCGCAGCGTGCTGGAGTCCGAAGATCGAGGGTTTGAACGTCGTCTGTCCGAGACGCCTCTGGAGTACGCTGCGGCCTCGGCTCGCGAGCTGGAGGCGCCGCTGTTCCAGGAGATCGCCGACGCCTTTGATGCGGCTCGCTACGGACGCCACTACCCGTCCGAGGCACAGGTGGAGCAGTGGCGCCAGGCGCTGCGTGCGTGGGAGTCCGCGCATCCGAAATCCCCGGAGTTACAGCACCACCTTGAGGTACTGCGGCCACCGCGCCATCCGGCGCCGGTGGACCCCGCGGATGAGTTTGCAGACCGGGTCAAGAAAGGGCGCGAGGCGTTCCAGCAGATGCGATCGGGGCCGGGGGTAGGTCCAACCGGTCGCTAGCCGCTGCTACTCCGCGCGGTGGGGCTCGAGTGCCGGTCGCCCCTCGTGACTTCCGAGGACTGCGACACGGGTGATGCGATCCGCGGTGCCACACAGTTCGATGTCGTCGTCGAAGCCGAGTTCCACGGTGATGCGGCCATGCTCCGTGTCGCGCAGGGCATCGGCCAGGTTGTCGCGCGCTGCCTCGTAGCGGGTCAGCGCCTCGTTGGCGGCGTCGGACGGGTGGGCACCCGCGAGCACGAGACGCTCGACGAAGAGACCGGCGGCCAGTGTGTCGTCTTCAGCGAAACCGCCACGGAGGCCGGCGCAGACGATCAGCACGTCGTGTCCTGCTTCGAGGGTGAGTCGGGTGACCTCGGCGGCGTTCAGCGGCGCGGCGGCCATGACCAGCGGCGCACCCTGGCAGGCGAGCAGCGCGGGCGTGCCGTTGGTGGTGGCCTGCACGGCGATCTGCGCGGTGATCGAGAGCTGCTGGAGAGCGGTGGGCGAGTTCCCGGCATCGAAGCCCTCGGGCGGGAGGCCGCCTTGCTCGCCGAGCAGGAAGACGTCTGTGCCGTCGCTCGCGAGTTCAGCGCGGAGTTCGCGGGCCTCCTGGACGGTGGCGGTGGGATAGATGCGGCGCATGCCCTTGTCCATCAGCACGGCGATCACCGAAGTGGCGCGCAGCACATCGATCACGATGCAGGTGCGGTCCGTGGGCGCTGCGGCAGGCGGGACGAAGGCGACATCGACGTTCATCGAGGAAGTGTAGTGGCGGTCGGCGCCGGGCGCGCTCCGGGGTGGTGTGGCTAGGCGGTGGTGAGTTGGAGGCGCTGCGGGCCGCGCAGCAGCAGATCTTGCTCGCGGTTGAGGCCGTCGCGGGCGAGCGCGAGGTTGGGGAGGCGCTCGGCGAGGGCCGAGAGCAGTTCGTCGGCCTGGATCAGGGCGAGCGGCTGGCCGAGGCAGAAGTGCGGGCCAATGCCGAAGGAGAGGATGTCGCCGGTGTCGGTCTCGCGGGTGATGTCGAAACGGTTGGGATCGTCGAACAGCTCGGGATCTCGATGCGCCGCAGCGACGTTGACGAAGACGGTATCGCCCGGCTCAAGGCGGCGACGGCCGATGAGATGCTGCTCGATCACGAAGCGGAGCAGGACGTGGGTGGCGCTGTCCCAGCGGAGCGTCTCGACGACAGCATGTCGGACCAGGTCAGGCTGATCGCGGAGGAGTTGCC
>JABIST010000175.1 GCA_018700215.1 Dehalococcoidia bacterium
AACGTCCATCCTGAAGACCCCATGCCCCACCAGTTCGCACAGGCCGTCGGCGCCATCTTCCTCCTCGCCGCCACCGCCGCCCTGCTCGCGGACGCCACCGCCATCGGCTGGACGCTCAACCTGATCGTCACTGCGCTCGCCTTCATCAACCTCACCGTCCAGTTCTGCGTCGGCTGCTTCATGTACTTCCAGCTCGATCGCATCGGCCTCCTCCCCCAATCCATCGCCAGCAACCGCGCCCTCGAGGCCTAGACCGGACCTCCATGCTCGAACGCCTCCTCATCGCCGCAATCGTCGTCGGCGCGGTCGCCCTCGCGATCGCCCTCACCCGCCGCCTCCTCGCCCTCCGCGACCGCCGGATCCTCACCCGGATCCGCGCCGCACACCCGTCACAACCTGAACAATCCTTAACTACCCCAAAGATCATCTACTTCACCACCACCTCCTGCGTCGTCTGCAAAGTCCAGCAGCAACCAGCCATCGAAGAACTCCTCGAAAAGCTCCCCGAGTTAAAGATCGACAAGTACGACGCCGTCGAGGAACGCGAACTCGCCAACCGCTACGGAGTCCTCTCCGTCCCCACCACCGCCGTCTACGATCGCGACGGCGAGCTCGTCAGCATCAACCGCGGCTTCGCCCCGGCCGCCGTCCTCTACGCCCAGGCCACCGGCGCCGAGGTCATGCTGGACGGTGGCCACGAGATGTCCGCCGAGCGCATCGAGTCGCCGCAGAACTGAGGGCTCGGCACCACCGCGTCCAACCCTGATAATGAATGCTCACCTCGGAGGTCCATGTGCGGATTGTCGTGCTCTGTGGCGGAGTTGGTGCAGCGCGCTTCCTCGATGGGGTGGTGCGCACCGTCGATGATCCATCGGCGGTCACCGCGATCTGCAACGTCAGCGACGACCTGTCATGGCA
Organism: Dehalococcoidia bacterium; assembly: GCA_018700215.1. GTDB lineage: Bacteria > Chloroflexota > Dehalococcoidia > UBA2979 > UBA2979 > JABIST01. The sequence continues at coordinate 919 of JABIST010000175.1, forward strand.
CGGCCTCCACGTCTCCCCTGACATCGACACCGTCATCTACACACTCGCCGGACTCGAGGGTGAGTTCGGCTGGGGCCTCGACGGCGACACGCACACCGCCCTCGAGGAACTGCGCGCCCTCGGTGGCGACGAATGGTTCACCATCGGCGACCGGGACCTCGCAACGCACGTCGTGCGCAGCGAGCTGCTGCGCCGGGGCGGCACGCTCAGCGAAGCAACCGCGCTGCTCGCCACCGCCCGAGGCCTCACCTGCAGTCTGCTCCCGGTGACAAACGACCCACACCCGACAATCGTGGTGACCGAGGAAGGCGAGCTGGCGTTCCAGGAGTACTTCGTACGTCGACGCTCGGCAGACACGGTCACCGGCTTCCGCTTCCCCGGCGCCGCAGAAGCACGACCGGCTCCCGGCGTGCTGGAGGCGATCCGAGAAGCGCAGCTCATCCTCTTCGCACCCAGCAATCCCTTCGTCTCGATCGAACCGCTGCTGTCAGTGCCCGGCGTTCGCACCGCCATCGCCACTTCCACCGCACCTCGCATCGCGATATCGCCGATCATCGGTGGCGAGGCCGTCAAGGGCCCGGCGGCGGACATGCTCGCATCGCTGGGACACGAGGTCTCGGCACTCGGTGTCGCCCGTCTCTACCTCGGCCTGGTCGACACCCTGGTAATCGACAACGCGGATGTCGGACTCGTCGACGACATCGAAAAACTGGGAATGCAGACCCTGGTTCTAGACTCGATGATGCGCGGCCGCGACGGACGGCAGCGCCTGGCGTCTGAGGTACTACGGACCGTCGCCCCGTGACCCTCGAAAGCCTCGCAGTCGTCGTCGCCGTCGGCCCGCTCGACCGAGCGAAGTCACGCCTCGGCCCAGCGCTCGACCCAGGAGAACGACGTGCACTGGTGCTAGCGATGCTCGATGATGTGCTGCGCGCCGTCCGTGGAGTTCACCACGGCGCACTGATCGTGGTGACACCAGACGAGGATGTGCGACCGCTGGCCGCTTCACACGACGCCGAGCTGCTGCCCGACGAGGGTCTCGGGACGAACGCCGCGATCATCACCGCCATCAGCAGTACGACTGTTGAAACTGCCGATGGAGTGCTCATCCTGCAAGGCGATCTCCCGCAGCTCCGCATCGAACACGTGAGCGCCATGCAGCAAGCACTCGCCGAATCGAAGAGCCCCGGCGCGCTCCTCGTGCCAAACGATGACGGCGGCACCTCCGCACTGGGACTGCGACCACCGAGCGCGATGCCGACAGCCTTCGGCCCCGACTCCGGAGCCGCCCATCGCCGCTCAGCCGAAGTGACCGACGTGCCGCTGCGAGAGCTGCCGATCGCGGCGCTCTCGAGCGATGTCGACACCATCGAGGACCTCAAGCTCGTCGCCCAGATCGCCGGCCCCGCCACCACCGCCTTGCTGGAACGCCTCGGGGTGGAGGCACGGTGAGCGAGTCACCAATCGAAGATGCAATCCGCCGACGGCGCTCGATCCGCGGCCTGCAGGGACCACCCCTCTCCTCCGATGAAGTTGAGTCGCTCGTCCGGCTCGCACTGACGGCGCCCGCGCCGCATCACACGCAGCCGTGGCGCTTCGTCGAGGTGTCGCAGCAGCGACGTGCCACACTCGCAGCCGGGATGGGCGAAGCGTGGCAGCGCGACCTCGAACGTGACGGAGTGCCGCGGGCGCAGCAGGAACGAGCACTGGGCCGCTCGCGCGGACAGATCGAGGACGCCCCGACACTGCTGCTCGGTTGCTTGGTAGCAGACGGCCTCAACCACTACGAGGATGACCGACGGCAACGGGCGGAGTGGGGTCTGGCGACACACTCGTTCGGTGCCGCCCTCCAGAACATCCTGCTCGGAGCCTCGGCACGCGGGCTCGCCGCCTACTGGATATCCGCGCCGCTCTACGCTCCCCAGGCGGCCCGCACCGCGCTCGAGCTCGACGACGCCTGGCACCCGCAAGCGTTCGTCGCACTCGGCCGACCGACCGATGACTATCAGCCCTTCGACCGCCCGGAGTTGGAACTCAGCCAGCACTTCATCCGACGCTAACCCAACTCAACCAGGTCCGGTAGCTCCCGCAGCGTCGTAATCCGCGGCACATCGATGTCCGGCGCCACGTTCTCACGATCGAGGAAGATTCCGGCCATGCCGATCGCGCGCGGCCCATCAATGTCATTCGCAACGCGGTCACCAACCGAGATCGTCGAATCGACGCTCGCGCCTGCGCGTTCCAATGCCCCCCGGTAGAAGCGCGGGTCGGGCTTCGAGAAGCCGGCACGCTCCGCCTGGTGGACCAGCATGAGGTGGTGCCGGAACTGATACTGACTGAGCGTGGCGTTGCCATTGGTCCCGGCGATCAGCGTGAAACCACGATCTCGAAGTGCCGCCAGCACCTCGTCGGTCTCTTCGTACGGCAGCATCTCGCGGTCACGTGTTTCGTAGTACACGGCCGAAACACGTTCGACGAGCGGGAGGGCCGTCTCGCCGGCTGCCGCCAGCACACGCCGGAAGGATTCGTCACGCACCTCACGGAGCGTGCGCTCACGCCAGGTCGGTTCGGCATAAACCAGCTCTCGAGCGCTGCCGAGCTGCATCGGGGTGACCAGCGTGCCCGTGACCTCGGAAGCCAGTTCGGCGGTCGCCAGCAATGCCTGCTCCAGTGCGGCCTGAAAATTGATGAGCGTACCATCGACATCGAGCAAGATGTGCGAAACGCGGAACGGCGGTCGAGTCATCGAGCGTGCCCGCACCGAGTCATTCGGTGACGCGCGCCGGCTCAACCGGCCGCATCGGAACGCCGCGCTCCTGCAGGTAGTTCTTCAGAAACGGAATGTCGTACTTACCAAAGTGGAAGATCGAGGCCGCGAGCACCGCGTCCGCGCCCCCCTCGGTAAACGCCTCGTAGAGGTGCTCCGGCTCACCCGCACCGCCCGAGGCGACGATCGGAACCTCAACCGCCTCGCGGATCGCGCGGAGCATCGGGATGTCGTAGCCACCCTGGTGCCCGTCCGTGTCCATCGAGGTGACCAGCAGTTCACCCGCGCCGCGCTCCACGGCCTCGCGCGCCCACTCGACAGCGTCGCGGCCGGTCGGAGTCCGTCCGCCGTGG
>JABIST010000271.1 GCA_018700215.1 Dehalococcoidia bacterium
CCGGGACCGGAGTGCTTCTAGTTCGTTGGCGTCGAGGCGGTCAGGGTCGGCTGCTGGTATTGGTCGACCGTCGCCATGTGGGGATCGATGTTACTGCGAAGCAGAGGGGTGCTCTCGCTACTCAGTGCGTCTGAGGGGCAGTGTGTGGAGCCTTGTGTAAACACGCGCACCTGAAGACAGCAGCGCACCTGCTACCGCCAGACAGGAGACAGTCCCCGCTGGTTGATTGTGACTACGTTGGTGCCGTCAGCATCCATCACGAAAAACTCTTTGGGTTTCTGTTCCCGGTCACTCACGAAGACGATGCGGTTGCCGTCCGGTGACCACGCTGGATTCTCGTCGTAAGAGTCGTTGTCGGTGAGTTGCTGGACGTTGGTGCCGTCGGCATCCATCACGAAGATCTCGGCGTCCCCATCCCGGTCACTCTGGAAGGCGATGCGCGTGCCGTCCGGTGACCACGCCGGAAACTGGTCCCAATCGTCGTTGTCGGTGAGTTGCTGGAGGTTGGTGCCGTCGGCATCCATCACGAAGATCTCCCAAACCCCATCCCGGTCACTCTGGAAGGCGATGCGGTTGCCGTCCGGCGACCACGCCGAATTCCCGTCGTAGTGGTCGCTGTCGGTGAGTTGCTGGAGGTGGGTGCCGTCGTCATCCATTACGAAGATGTCGTGGTCCCCATCCCGGCTACTCTGGAAGGCGATGCGGTTGCCGTCCGGCGACCACGCCGGATTCCCGTTCCGATTGTCGCTGTCGGTGAGTTGCTGGACGTGGGTGCCGTCGTCATCCATCACGAAGATCTCGTGGTCCCCATCCCGGTCACTCTGGAAGGCGATGCGGTTGCCGTCCGGCGACCACGCCGGATTCCCGTCGTAGTCGTGGTTGAATTTCTGAGGGACTGGCTTGGTCAGTTGTGTGGTTACTGTGAAGGGCTCGATGGGACGATCAGGGTCATCAGTGAGTTGCTGGACGTTGGTACCGTCGGCATCCATCACGAAGATCTCGTAGTCCCCATCCCGGTCACTCGTGAAGGCGATGAGTTCGCCGTTTTCGTTGCTGCAACCAGCGAACACCAGCACCACAGCAGCAGCGAGGATGGGGAGGAATCGTCTCATGTCCACAATTATATAGCCCAACTCAGAGATAGTGGTCGTTCCCGGTCCTGTCAGATGGTTGTCTAGCCGATGAACACGGGCGAAATGATGGTCGGGGTGCCCAGATTTGAACTGGGGGCCTCTTCGTCCCGAACGAAGCGCTCTGCCAAGCTGAGCTACACCCCGCGAAGTGGGCGCACGCCTGCGCCCGGCCACGCAGCGTAGCATCGAGCATCACCCCGGACCACTGCGCCATCCGTGATTTCCGGCCACGGGCAAGCAACTGAGCCCTGCTGTATCATCCGATCCGGAATCGCGTTCTTCTACCGGGCAGGGCAAGAAGAGAGACGCCAACTGGTGCACTCAATGTCTGCCCTTGTGCGACGCTGGCCGAGGCGCGTGATCGCCCTCGTTCCACTGCTGACGCTTTCGCTGCTCGCCCTGCTCTGGGGCGGCGATCGGTTGGTTGCGCAGTCCGTCACGCTCCCCGTGGAGAACTCCTGGATTCGCATCCAGAACGTCGGCACCAAACCAGCCACCATTCAGCTCGACTTCTACGAAGACAACGGCGTCCTCGTCGCCTCCGATGGTTGCCCCCAAGCCGATGGCTGCGTGGCGCTCCAGCCCGGCTTCGGCTGGTCCTTCTTCCAGCAGTCGCTCGACGAACTGCCGCTCGGCTACCAGGGCTCCGCGTTCGTCATCGCCGACCAGCCGTTCGTTGCGATGATGGCGCGCGACTCATTCCTCGCGAACGGCGACTTCCAGATCGGTGGTGACTCACTGCGCCTCGGCTCCGCTGGTGGCGACCTCTACCTGCCGCTGGTGCAAAACACCACCGCCTACGTCTCAAGGATCGCGGTCGAGAACGGCACCGACTCCGCCTCGGCGTGCGTACAGATCGAGTACTACGACACTGGCTCGCTGACACCCGTCGCCGTCGACCCGGCCCTGCCGGGTGCCGGCTGCTCGGCTGGCGGCGCGCTGCTCGGACCGCGCTCCACCCTCTTCCGAGACGAACAGTCGCTTCCAGTGCCATTCGGCTTCGACGGTGCGGCCGTTGTTCGCGCCTACCCCACCGATGACGGCGTGGTCGCGAAGTCGCAGCCGCTCTCCGCGATGGTCGACACGCGCGCACGCGAAGGCGCCGGCCTCGCCAGCTACCGAGGGTTCGGCGCGGACGAACTGAGCAACGTCGTCGTCCTCCCGCTCGTGGACCGCGACGCCTCCGAGGGCCAGACCATGTGGAGCACCCGCTTCCGCATCCTCAGCGGTACGCCAGAAGTTCCCAACGAGGTGACGCTGCTGTTCGATGGCGAGAACGCCGCTGGCGACCGCATCGAGATCGAGCACACCGTCACCGTCTTCGGCACGCTCACCTGCGACCAGCGCTTCGCCGGAGCCAGCGGCTGCCTGCCGCCGGGCGAGGCGCTACCATCGCCCTTCTTCGGCACGGTGCGCATGGAGTCGGTTGACCCGATCGCCGTCGTCGCCCAGCGCGTATCGCCCGGTGGCGCGCTCGCCGACTACCGAGGATTTACCGCCGAGGAAGCGTCGCGACAAGTAGTGCTGCCGGTGGTGAACAAGAACTTCGGTCCCTGGGGCGACCGGCTCGGTTGGAACTCATGGTTCCGCGTGCTCAGCTTCGATGGCTCAACCGCGCACGTGACCGTCATCTACTATTCCAAGCAGTTCCCCAACGGCCTGTTCCCCACCAGCGGTACCACGCGTGTCCCCGGCCAGCGGACGTTCCGACAATGGGAGGTCTCAGGCCTGCCGGACGGCTGGGTCGGCAGCGCGGTGATCGTCGCGGACCGGCCGGTCGTGGTAATTGCGAATCTTGAAAGCGATGTATTCGAGGGAGATCCAGTGATGCTCTACAACGGAATTAGCCTTGAATAGCCGCCGTCGCGGTCAGTCCGCTACCCGTGCTCAGAACCTGACCACTGCCGAGGTGATCGCCCGCTTCACAGAGGGGCCAACCTCCGGCGTATTCACCGATGGCTCCTGCTCCGGGAACCCCGGCCCCGGCGGCTGGGGCGCCGTACGCGTGCAGGATGGCGAGGTGGCCCACGAGCGCCACGGCTTCGAGCCCGACACCACCAACAACCGCATGGAGCTGCAGGCGATGATCACCGGCCTCGGCTTCATCGAGCCCGGCGAGGCCGTCGATGTCTACACCGACAGCAAGCTGGTGGTGGACACGCTGACCAAGTGGGCCGCTGGTTGGAAGAAGCGCGGCTGGAAACGTGCCGACGGCCCCGTGAAGAACCTTGAACTCGTGCAGACCGCCTACCAGCTCTCCCAGGACCGCCCCGGCGCCAACATCCGCTGGATCCGCGCCCACGATGGCTCGCGGTGGAATGAGTACGCGGACGCGCTCGCCAGTGCCTACATGCGCGAAGAGGTTTAGCGAGGTCGCCTCACACCCTGCGCCATTCGGAATCTTGCTCACTTGTCATCGCGGGTGATGCGCGTGATCCTGAGTGCACCCCACCATCAGGAACTCCGTCGGGCGCCGCGTGCCTGGCGAGGAGTGCGTGCATGACGATGCCCGGAGCCCGAACCAGTCGTGTGTTCCTCAGTGGAGCAGCCTTGCTCCTCGCAGCCTGTGGCGGTGAAGGTGACAGCTTGTCCGCGGCACACTGGGACGCGTACGGCATCGCCGAGAGCCAGGAAGGTTCCGACTTCACCCCGATCATCCTCAACTCCCCGCTGGGCATCGGACCGA
>JABIST010000180.1 GCA_018700215.1 Dehalococcoidia bacterium
GAAGGCGCCAATCTCCGAGGCCGCCGTCCAACGCCCGCCAATCAGCACCACCGATACCGCCGCGATCACCGCCAACGGCACCGCCACCAGCACCGTCAGACGTACACCCAGCGACACGCCTTCAACCCAGTCGAGACGCACACGAATCCAGTTACCCATCACCAGATCGCCGCCAGCCTGTGTTCGCCTCGTTGTCAGGATTCCGTCCTGATTATCGCTGCATTCTGTCTCTGCTGAATTCGGGGGCTCACCTAGGACATGCCGTGGCGAATCCTGACAAAGACTTCGGTTACGCCGCCACTTCTGGCTCAGCCGTCCGCGCCTCCGAGCCGCCCGCATGCTTTGCCTCGTACATCGCCTGATCCGAGGCGCGCAGTAGCTCCTCCGCGGAGCCGCCGTGATCCGGGTAGCGCGCGATCCCAACGCTCGCGCCAATACGTGCCTCCTCGCCGGCGATCGCGTACGGAATCCGCACCATCTCCACCACGCGATCCGCCGTCAGCCGCAGCATCCCCATGTCACTCGCGTCATGCAGCAGCACCGTGAACTCGTCGCCACCCAGCCGTGCGACTACGTCATCGCCACGTACCGCGCTGCTCAACCGCCGTGCCACCTCGCACAGCAGCTCGTCGCCGGCATCGTGTCCCAGCGTGTCGTTCACCGCCTTGAACCCATCGAGGTCGATGAACAGCACGCCGAACGCCGCTTGCCGCCCACGCGACCTCGAAATCTGCTCGTCCAGCAGCTCAACGAACCTCCCACGGCTCGCCAGCCCGGTCAGCGTGTCGTGGGAGACGGTCTCCTGCAGCTCGCCCACCGTCTCCGCCAGCTCCTCGGAGCGTTGCCGCGATTCCGTCACCATCGAGGAGAGCTGGCGTGTCATCGATTGCAGGGCCGTACCGAGCCGGTCGTCTGGCGAACAAGGATCGATCTCCCGCGTCAGGTCGCCCGCCGCAATCTCCCCAGCCGCGTTCGCGATCTCGTGCATGTACCGGTTCAGCTCCTCGTACGCCTCCCCGATCTCGCCGATTGCGTCGTTCGATGCCGGCACCGCAACCTCCGTCAGTCGACCGACCGATGCTCCCCGTGCCGCGACAGCCAGATGGCGCAGCGGTGTTGATATCGAGCGCCCCACCACCCACGCCGCAACCGCAACCACCGCCGCCACGGCAACCACGATCGTCGCGATCTTCGACAACTCCTCGTTCGCGCTGCGTGCGGACTCATCCACCGTCTCTACCAGTTGGGTGAAGAATAGATCGGACGCCTGATTCAGCTCATCCAGGCGCAACTTTGTCGTGTCCAACCACATCCGGCGGACCTCAGAACGGTCCGGACCACCCGGTCGAGTTGCCAGCGAGCGCAGTTCAGAGGCGTGCAACGTGGGCAGCTCATCCATCAGCCGCATCACCTCGCCCACCTGACCCTGCGCAGTGGTCTGCATCGCCTGTTCCAGAGAGAAGCGCTCACTGTCGGAGAGCTGGGTGAGCTGCCCCCAGGCACCCGGATCAACCTTGTCCTGGCCCAGCAACACCGTCCCATACGCTCGCGCACGGGCAGACCACTCCGCCGCCGCCACAATGTTCTGATATGCGATCACGTACGAAGCAGGCACGGCCACCACCGCATCGTCCACGTACGTCCAGCGAATCAACGACACGTGATACTCGCTCGCCAGCGCCGCGTAGAGATCCAGCATTCGCAAGCCCTCGGCCGCATCCGCAACCAGCAACCGCAGCTCTGACAGCGTCTCCGGCACTGGCTGATTCTGATTGGTCTGCTGATCGGATGGACGTGCGGGATCGCTGTCAGTCATGACATCCCGCGCGACAAACCAGTCCGGGATCCCCGTCGGCAGACCAGCCTCCCGAATCGCCTCGTCCGTCCGCCCGTACGCCGCCGTGAGTTGTTCGTGCAGCGCGGCGCTGGTGGCGCCATCGCGCTCGGTCATCTGCAGGACGGTCAGATCGCGCTCCTCTCGCAGTCGATCGAGCGCCTGATCCACCGCTGCGGCGCGGTCGAGCTGCTCGCCGAACCGCGCAATATCCCCGCTGTCCCGCCACAGTTCGCTCAGTTGCAGCACCGTTACGATCGCGATCAGCAGCAGCGGTACGGCGATCAGCGCGGTCAGTCGCAACCCCAGCGACAGACGCCCGACCACCGCCAGCGGCGACCACCGCAGTCGAGTGCTACCCGTCTCACCGCTGCTCACCGAGCCCTGGTCCACGACGTATTCGCTTCCTGCGCACGCCCGGCAGCCTGCGCCACCCCTTAACTGTCGAGCGCGCGAGCCGTTTCTGAATCATCTCCACAAGATCGGGCCTCGCCGGCCCCGCCGGCCCCGCCGTGTTACGCCGGCCCGGCCTGCCAATCACGCCCTGTGACGCGGTCGTTACGCCGCCGCCTCCGGCTCCGCCACATGCGCGCCGGAGCCACCGGCATGCTTCGCCTTGTACATCGCCTGATCCGAGGCACGCAGCAACTCCGTCGCCGATCCACCGTGGTCCGGGTAGCGAGCCAGCCCCACGCTCGCGCTAATCCGCACCTCCTGACCAGCAATCGAGTACGGAATCTGCAACATCTCCACCACCCGACGAGCCGTCATCCGCAGCGCATCAATGTCCCGCGGATCGTTCAGCATCGCCGTGAACTCGTCACCGCCCAGGCGCGCCACCACGTCGTGCTCGCGCATCGCACTCACCAGCCGTAGCGCCACCTCCCGTAGCAACTCATCCCCCGCGTCATGTCCCAGCGTGTCGTTCACCGGTTTGAAGCCATCGAGGTCGATAAACAGCACACCGAACGCACGACCGATCGGGCGAGCCTCCCTGATCCCCTCGTCGATTAACTGCTCGAACCGGGACCGGCTGACCAACCCCGTCAACGCATCTCGCGCCACCGTCTCCCGCAGCTCGCCAACCGTCTCCGCCAGCTCACGTGACCGCTGCTGTGATCTGGTGACCATCGACGAGAGCTGCCGCGTCATCGAATGCAGCGCCGTCCCCAGTCGGTCGTCTGGCGAACGTGGCTGAATCTCCCGCCGAAGGTTCCCCGACGCGATCTCCTCGGCCGCGCCCGACACCGTGTGCATGTACAACGTCAGCTCCTGGTAGGCCCGCCCAATCTCGCCAATCGCATCCCGCGATGGTGGAGCATCAACCTTGGTCAGACGCCCGACCGAGGCGTTTCGCGCCGCAACCGCAAGCCGGCGAAGCGGGTCCGAGATCGAGCGAGTCACCACCCAGGCTCCAAACGCGACCGCCAGCACCACGACAACAGATGTCGCGAACGTCTGCATGTACTGCCGCTGAGCCACATCAACCGAGGAGTCGACCTCCGTCAGCAGCTCAGCCAGAAACGCGTCCGCCCCATCGGTCAACGCAGCCAGCCGAACATGGGTGCGGGTCAGCCACACCTCGCGCGTGACCGCTTCATTGAACCCGTCCTCCACCAAAACGGCTCGCCTGATTTCGTCGAAGCTCACCACCGCTGGAGCACCCAGCAGCTCGCGCAACACCTGCTGCTGCTCCGGCTGCGCAATGTCTTCTGCCTGGGCCAGGAAGAAGCGCTCTTGATCGTTTGTCTGGCCCAGCAATCGCAGATCACTCGGGTCCGGATCGTCGTCAGCAAGCAGCAGCAACCCCAGCACACGCAGCCGCGCGAACTGTTCAGTCCCCCACAACACGTTCTGATACGACACCAGGTACGAAGCCGGCACCACGCTGCCATCAATCCCCGCCGCCGCCATCAGCTCTCGCTGGTACTCCGCAATCAACCCGCTGTACAGCTCCTCAACGCGCGATGCGGCGGCGGTCCGCACCTCGCCCAGCTCGCGAAGCTCGGTCAGCGTGTACGGGATGAACGGCGGTATCGAAGGCGTTCCACGTCCACCGGATGTCAGGCTGCGACCCGCTCCCGTTCCGCCTCCGCTGGTGCCTCCACCCCCCGGTGCGGGCGCATCATCGGCCGGTCGCGGTCGGGAACTTGCCTGCTCGGATTGATACGTCAGGTCGTCCAGCGGGAGCGCCTCGCTCAGCCCCGCATCCGCGATCGCAACCTGCGCTCGGTCACGCGCCGCCTCCAGCGCAGCCAGCAACTCAGCCTCAAACCGATCTCCGTCAGGCAACGTGTAGAGCTGCAGACTCAGGTCACGTTCCGTCTGCAGCGCACGGATCGCGTGGTCAATCGCAACCACATCGTCCATCTGCTCGCTGAAGCTCACCGCTTCCGCCTGGTCGCCGCGGAAGTCCTGAACACGCGCAGCGGCGCTCACCACCACCACCAGCAGCGGCACGGCAATCAGCGCCGTGAGCCGAATCGCCAGCGGTACCCGCTCCAGCATCCTGGGAAGTCTTCGCACCAGTCAGCTCATTCCCTCTTCGAGAATCTGCACAGCAAGAGACCCGCGTCTCCTCTCCTAATCGTCGTGTGATTCCCGCGTTTCTGAAATCGACTCCACCGCACCGCTACCGAAGCGGGAATCGAGCACCGATTGTGACCCGGTGGGCAAACCCGCAAACTGGTGCTCACAGCAGGAGGCTTCGATGGACGATCCAACCGAATCACAGACACCCCGCCGCTCCCCGGCGCTACCGATCGCGATCGTCGCCGTCGTGCTCGCCGCGGTCTCAGCCGCGGTCGTCTTCGTCGTCGCTTCCTCATCCGGCAGCCAGTTCGACCCGGTCGAGACAGCCAAACTGGCGCCGGCGGACACCCATTACTTCATGGCGTTCAACACAGACTTCGCCTCAGACCCGTGGACCGCGGTCCCCCGCCTGCTCACCGCGCTCGATATCGAGCAGGACGTCCGTGACGACCTCGACGATGCAGTCGCCGAGGACGATCTGGATTTCGATGACGATGTGCGCCCCGTGCTCGGCACCGTCCGTCGTGCCGGTATGGCCGCGCAGTACACCTCCGATGGTGGCGAATGGGTGCTGTTCATCGATTCGCGAGATCCGCAGCGCGTGCTCGATATCGGCTGGGGCACCTCCGTGCTCGATTCCACAGAGCGCGACGACGAACTGGGACTCGATTTCGACCTCTACTTCGATCGGTCCGATCGCACCGACACCCCAACTGCCGTCACGCTGCACGACGGCATCATCTACATCGCCGA
>JABIST010000142.1 GCA_018700215.1 Dehalococcoidia bacterium
CTGATGCTCCGCGATCCGCCGCGCGAGGATCGCCGCAAGCACCGTCCGAGGCGCCGGCTCACTATCGAAGTCGTCTACCAGCGTGATCCCGTTCAGCGAAGCCGTCCGCACCGCCCACCCCAGCATCGAGGGGTTCGCATCCAGCTCTGCCTCGTACCGCGATTCAAATGCCGCGTCGTCGATCTCTCCGAGGCGCCACGCACTCACCAGCTCAGTCGATGGCGCCAGCTCCCGATCCCACTGATCCACCGCGCCGCGCTCAATCCCCGGCGGCCACGTCCGCGCCACAAAGAACCTGAAGTACGGTGCGTCCGGGGGGTCGAACACAGACCCGGTCGCAATCTTTGCCGCCTCGTTGTCGCTCATCCCGCGTCCGGCTCCAGCCCGCGCGACGCCGGCATTGCCCCCGGCAATCCGAGGTCGGGCGCACCCATCAGCGATGCCAACGCCGATAGCTCCCCCGCGTGCGCGAACACGTGCCCCGTCGTCCTCGCCAGGATCTGTTGCAGCGGCACACCCACGAGGTGCGTCGGCACTCCCTCGACCTGCTCCGTCGGTCGTTCCAGATCCTCGTCCGTCGCCGTCGCACAGAACGCGACCAGCCGCTCCCGAGTCCGTGCGAGCGCCGCCCGCACATCCTCGAACGGCATCCGTTCCTTGGCGTCCGCATGCTCGATGATCCACGGATCGCGGTCCCCGCCAGTCGCCATCGCCTGCAGGAAATCCGCCTGCCGAATCACGTGTAGCACCGTCCACCACCCTGGATTCAGCCGCCCGATCGGCCCGCCGCGCCCCGGCGCCGGGATCGCATCCACCACGCGCTCAAACTCAGTCAGCGCATCGATCGCCAGCAACGCCAGCGATGAAGTCGGTCCTGTCGAGGTGTCACTCATCCGCGCAGTCTAGCGGCAGCAGCTCTTGTCGAGCAGCTACCACGGAGCAGTAGTCGAGCGAAGAGAAGAAAGCGTCCCCGCTGGGCGCGGTGGCGGGATGCGGACCAGCGAGGACGCGTCTGAACCGAGGCGCGTGGGGCGCGCCTCGACTACCGAGGAACGGCGAGCGTTAGCTTGCGGCGCGCTACGCCGCTCGACGCATCGGTGGTCCCGGGGCTGATGGCAACCTTGGTGGTGCCAGCCGCGGGAACTGCTGTTTCGGCAAGGCGGGACCGCTCGAAGTTCGCAGGCTGTCACGTGCCCACTGCTGAATCAGCAGCACGCCCGCAGCACCAAGCATCAGTCCGAGCACGATTGCAAAAGCCATCTGGTACCCCCATATGCCTTCCGCTGGTTGGGACCCTCCGGGCCCACCAACCGCGCGGTAACCCCCGTCGCACAACTCGCTCGGAACAGGGCATTCACAATGCGAACACTTGTTCGTTCCGAACGGCTCTGAATGTAGAACAGACGTGCGGATCATGTCAAGCCATCGTCCGATGCCCTCACCCCGGCCACGATGCCCCACGAACTCCCGAGGAGCCGCCCATGCCCGACGCGCCCGAGGTCCTGCTCATCACCGGCGGCTCCCGCGGCATCGGCGCCGCCACCGCCCGCCTCGCTGCCGCCCACGGCTACGCCGTCGCCATCACCTACCTCGCCAACCAGCCGGCCGTCGACGCCCTCGTCGCCGAACTCACCGAGGCCAGCGCCACCGCCATCGCCATCCGCGCCGATGCAGCCTCCGAGGCCGACACCATCCGCGCCTTCGACACGGCCGAGCAGCAGCTCGGCCCCATCACCGCCCTCGTCAACAACGCCGCCATCGACCACCACTCCCCCGTCGCCGACCTCGACGCCTCCGAGCTGGAGCGCCTCCTCGCCGTCAACGTCACCGGCACCATGCTCGGCTGCCGCGAAGCCGTCCGACGCATGGCCCATTCCCGAGGCGGCCTGGGCGGCGCCATCGTCAACGTCTCCTCCATGGACGCCACCATCGGAGGTCGCCCCGGCGCAGCCGCCTACGCCGCCACCAAAGCCGCCGTCGATGCCTTCACCATCGGCATCGCCCGCGAAGTCGCGGATGACGGCATCCGCGTCAACGCCCTCCGCCCCGGCATGACCCGCACCGATATGACCGACTACCTCGAAGACCCGACCACCGAGTCCCGCATCGCCTCAACCATCCCCATGAACCGCATCGCCACCCCCGACGAGATCGCTGCCCCCATCCTCTGGCTCCTCTCCGAAGAAGCCAGCTTCATCTCCGGAGCCTGCCTCGACGCCTCCGGCGCCGGCTTCTGGATCGGGCGCCGGGACGCCTAGGGTCGGCGGCCCTGAGCCGCCGTGTGGGCTAGCTCGATTCGATCGAACTCTGACCCCCGAGGTACCCGCGCACCTCCTCCGGCAACTCCACACTCCCGTCCTCGAGCTGATACTGCTCGAGGATCGTCGCCATCAGCCGAGGCAGCGCCAGCCCACTCCCGTTCAGCGTGTGCAGATGCTCCACCTGCCCCTCCGCGTTCCGGAACCGCAGATTCGCCCGCCGCGCCTGGAAGTCGACGAAGTTCGACACGCTCGAGACCTCAAGCCACTCCTGCGCCCCCGGCGCCCAGATCTCGATGTCGTAAGTCATCGCGCTCGAGAACGTCAGATCTCCCGTCGCCAGTCGCAGCACCCGGTACCGTAGCCCCAGCGTCCGCACCATCTCCAGCGCATGCTCCAGCAGCTCGTCCAGCGCCTCCCACGACGCATCCGGCCGCTCGAACCGCACCATCTCAACCTTGTCGAACTGATAGCCGCGCTTGATCCCGCGCACGTCGCGCCCGGCGCTGAATTGCTCGTTGCGGAAGCATGGGCTGTACGCCGTGTGGTGGATCGGCAAAGCGTCGTCGTCCAGGATCTCGTCCCGGTACATGTTCGTCACCGGCACCTCGGCCGTCGGAATCAGCCACCGACCATCGGTCGTCTGGAATAGCGTCTCCGCGAACTTCGGCAGCGACCCCGTCCCAACCAGCATCTCCTCGTTCACCATCGCCGGCGGGTACACCTCGCTGTACCCCTGCTCCCGATGTAGATCCAGCATCCAGTTGATCAGCCCCCGCTGCAGCCGCGCCCCGTCACCCCGCAACAGGTAGAAGTTCGCCCCGGACAGCTTCACACCGCGCTCGAAATCGATGATTCCCAGCGCCTCCCCAATCTCCCAGTGCGGCTTCAGCGACTCGTCCGATTCCGGCACCGGCCACTCCGACATCGGCACCGGCACGTCGAACCGCTCCTCCTCGCCCGTCGCCCCATCCCCCGCCAGCACGACGACCGAGTCCTCCTCACCGCCCACCACAATGCTCTCGTGGAACAGGTTCGGTACTTCCAGCAGCAGCGTGTTCAGCTCCGTATCGATCTCCCCCAGCCGCGCCTCCAGCTCGTCCAGCTTCCCTGCCACCGCCCGCTGCGCCGCGATCAGCTCCTGCCGCTCTGCGTCGTCCTTCGCCGCCCCAATCGCCTTCCCCGCCTGGTTCCGGTCCGCCCGCATCCCCTCGACATCTCCGAGTAGCGGTCGTCGCTCCGAGTCCAGCTCCAGAATCCGGTCGATCGGCGCATCAGACTCGCGGTCCGCGCAAGCCTGTCGCACCTCGTCGGTTCGGTCTCGGATCGTCTGCAGAGAAAGCATCGCTGGCGGCCGCCCATTCTCAGTTGTTGGCTGTCGTCGCTGGTTCTAAGCCCCAGCCTCTCGCTCCGCCGCAATCGCGGCAAGCGCCAGCACCCGAACATCCTCGTTGATCACCACCTCGGCCCCGCTCGCCTCGTGCCGCAGCACCGCCCCCGAGGTCAGCTCACTCTCCGAAATCCACCGCCACTCATGCCCATCCCCGTCCGGCAACACCACGGCCTGCCCCGCGACCGGCCGAGTGAAATACACGAAATCGATGTGCTGATGTGCCTCCCGCAACCCCCCGTCCCCGTTGCGCAAGTTGTAGATCCCAATCGTCACCGGTGGAGGAAGCTGCGGCGGCAATTCGTACGCAAACCGGTCATCCGCATTCAGCACCTCGCAGCGAACCCCCGTCTCTTCCAACACCTCCCGCAGCACCGCCTCAATCGGGTCCTCGTCCGCCTCAACGTGCCCACCCGGCGGCAACCACGTCTGCAGCCGGTGCCAGTGCAGCGCCGTCCGCCCCTCGTGCGAAAGAAACCCGGTAACAGTAAAGTGCCGCCGCATAGCGACGAACCCTAGCAACGCCCCCGAGGGGCGGCAATGAAGCGCCCGATACCGCTACTCCACCGCGACGAACGGCTCCGGAACAATCGGCGCCAGCAGATACTCCACCGGCGCGTTTCCCCACCGGATCATCCAGGACGGCGCGTTCAACTCACACCCGTACCCGCGGGACTCGATGCCGGCTTCTGAGACCTCCAGCACGCGCGTCTGCCCGCTCGAGAGCTGAATAACGATTGTTTCCGTCGCGTAGGCTCCGCTGTAGGTCACCTCGAATCGCGGTCCCAGGAACACGGCGTACACCCTTGGTGAGCCCTGGCTTCCATCGTGCACTGTCAGCAGGCTCGCACCGGCTCCGTCAAACGGAGGCGCCGAGAGTCCTTCGTGGCAACTGCCAGAGACACCGAACTCCAACGGAGTCCCGTCTGCGACACCCTCCGGGCACTGCGGCGGGCTACCGATCCACGTCTCCCCCGTTGTGCATGGGAATCCGTGACTCACGATCATCGCGTCGATTGCCGCCGTATCACCTGCCTCAAGCGCCGCAATTACTCGATCGGCGTGAGCGACGCCGGTCCGCGTACCGAGCGGATGAGACTCCCCGACGATCCTCCACCAGTCCTGCACGCCAATCTCCGGCACCTCGAGACTCTCGAAGTGGGCGCCCGGCACCGACTGCACCCACCCAAACCCGTCGACCGCCCGCCAAGTGCCTTCCGTCTTCCCCACCACCGTCACGGAGCTGCCCGCCGGCAGCATCGCCAGCGATCGCGCGCTCCGGTTCGGCAGCACGTACACATCCACGTCCCCGGTCACGGTCACCACCACTGGCCCCACCTCCGGCGTTGCTGTCGCCGTCGCCGTCGGCGTGGCTGTCGAGGTCTCCCCGATCACAGACGTCGCCCGCGCCGGCGCCGAACGCGTCGCCGTGGCTGTCTCCGGACTTGGCGTGGCGGCAGGCACGGTCGTCGTCCCCTCGGAACCACCGATGCACGCGACGAAGAGGACACACGTCGCGATTACCACCGATAGCGCGCTACTCATCCTGCGCATCAAGAACCTCGCCGACCGCACCCGCCTGCGAGTATGACGCCCCGCCCGTTCCCCAGGTTCCCGAGGGCTGCGTGACCTCCGAGGTCGCTGGCCGCTCGCTACTGCGCGGCGACCATCGGCGCTGGCACTACCGGTGCCAGCAAGTACGGCACCGGCTCGTCACCCATCGGGTAGATCGTCCACGCCGGCGGCGTGGACCAAAGCGCGATTCCCAGCCATTCGATGCCCTGCTCGGACACCTTCACCTGGTGGATCTGACCGTCTCCCAGACCCAGCACGATCTCGTAAGGTGCGCCTGGAATGCTCCACATCAGATCGAAGTCCGACGCCGACCGGCCCTCGATCACCGCGTACACCGCCGGTCCACCACTCGCATCACCGGTCGTCGCGAACAACTCCTCAAGCACCCGCCCGCGATCAGCCGCCGTGACGAAATTCGGGCCGACCGAGGCGTACTCGAACATCTCCACTTGCGACCCTTCGGCCACCCCTTCCGGGCACCGAGGCGGTGAGCCCATCTCCGGCTCCTCCACACACTCCGTCTCGGCGAACACCAGCAACTCCGCCAGCGCCGCTCGGTCCTCAGCCACCAGCGCCGCGATCACCACATCGACGAACTCCACGCCCGTCCGCACGTCCGAGGGGTGGAAGAGGCCGACTACCGCCCACGTCGGCACCTCCGGCACGTCGACCGCGGCGAACACTGATCCCGGCTCGCCCTGCACCCAACCGAAGTCCTCCACCGCCCACCAGGACCCCTCGGTTCGGCCAGTCACCGCCACCTCAGAACCCGGAGGGATCACTGCCATCACGTAGCCCCAGTCCTGCGGCTCGGAGTACACAGCCGTCTCCTCCATCACCGTCACGACGTTCGATGCCCGTTCTGGCGTCGGCTCCACAGTCGGCGCAGTCGTCTCCGTCGCCGCAGGCGTGCTCGCGGCCGTCGCCGTGCTCGGAGTCTCCGAGGCACCACCACCACACGCCGACGCAATCACGCCCAGCGCCACAATCGAGGGAAGTATCAATCGAGAAAGCGACATAATGAACCGTCCAGCCATGAGCCTGTCTGACTCATGACTATCGACGAGCTTCGCGACTTCCGAAGTCGGTAACTCCCGAGCTACGCCCCCGGCGCAGCCCCATCCAGCCACCCAAGGTCGAAGCGCTCGAGGCTATCCAGCACCGTGTGTGCCCCTGCCTGTATCCCTGCC
>JABIST010000053.1 GCA_018700215.1 Dehalococcoidia bacterium
CGAGTCCGTTCCGGGTGAGCAGCGCGTTGCGCTGACTCCTGCTGTGATCTCGATCCTGACGAAACTCGGTGTCGAGGTGTTGATCGAACCGGGTGCCGGCGCCGCGGCTGGCTTTCCTGACGACGCCTACACCGAGCAAGGTGCGCGTCTTGCCGCGAACCGCGACGACGTGCTGACCTCTGCCGATGTCCTCGCCCGCGTACGCGGCATTGGCGCCAGCGCTGACGGTGGCCAGGCCGACCTCGCGAAGTTCAAGTCCGGTCAGATCGTCGTGGGGCTGCTGGACCCGCTCGGCAACACCGAGGCGGTGCAGTCGCTCGCCGGGGCCGGTGTGACCAGCTTTGCCCTGGAACTGCTGCCTCGCATCACGCGAGCGCAGTCGATGGACGTGCTCTCCTCGCAGGCAACGGTGGCTGGCTACAAGGCCGTCATCCAGGCCGCGAACATGCTGAACCGGATGTACCCGCTGATGATGACCGCCGCCGGGACCATCACCCCCGCACACGTGCTCGTCGTTGGTGCTGGCGTCGCCGGTCTCCAGGCGATCGCCACCGCGCGGCGCCTTGGTTCCGTGGTCCAGGCCTACGACGTGCGCCCCGCCTCTCGAGAGCAGGTGGAGAGCCTCGGCGCTCGCTTCGTCGAACTAGAACTGGAGACTGCCGACGCCGAGGGCGCTGGTGGTTACGCCGAAGCTCTGGGCGATGACTTCTACCGCAAGCAGGGCGAACTGATGGCGAAGTTGGTTAGCGACAGCGATGTCGTCATCTCCACCGCCGCGGTGCCGGGCGCCAAGGCGCCGATTCTGATCAGCGCTGACGCCGTCCGAGGGATGCGCCCCGGCTCGGTGATCTTCGACCTCGCCGCCGAGACTGGCGGTAACTGCGAGCTGACGTCGCCGGGCGAGACGATTGAGACGGACGGCGTCACCATTGTGGGTACCGTCCAACTGGCCACCGAGGTGCCGCACGACGCGAGCCAGATGTACGCGCGCAATGTGGCTGCGTTCCTGGGCAATCTGATCCAGGACGGCGCCGTGAACCTCAACCTGGACGACGAAATCATCCGAGGCACGCTCCTCACCCACGGCGGCGAAGTCGTCGCTGACCGGGTACGCGGCGCGCTGGGCCTGACGACCGCGGAAAGCGAGTAGCGACCAATGGAAGCATTTGTTGCGGTGATGACCATCTTCGTGCTCGCGCTGTTCGTGGGCTTTGAATTGATCAACAAAGTGCCGCCGTTGCTGCACACCCCACTGATGTCCGGCGCGAACGCGATCTCCGGCATCACGCTGGTTGGCACGCTGGTGACGGCCGGTGCACAACTCACGCTACTCACAACCATCCTCGGCTTTGTTGCCGTGGCGATGGCGACTGCGAACGTGGTCGGTGGGTTCCTGGTGACTCATCGGATGGTGAGCATGTTCCACGGCAGACGGAACTAGGCTGAGGCGGAGCACACCTTGTCCAGCGAGTACATCGATCTTTTCTACCTGATCTCAGCGGTCCTCTTCATCGTGGGCCTGAAGCAGATGGCCAGCCCACGCACCGCCTTGCAAGGCAACATGCTCGGGTCGGCGGCGATGCTGATCGCGATCGTCGTCACGCTGCTGGACCGGCGCATCGTCAGCTTCGAGGTGATCATCGCGGGTCTCGTGGTCGGCGCGCTCGTTGGCGCGATCATGGCCTACAAGACTCCGGTTACGGCGATGCCGCAGGTGGTTGCTGTCTTCAACGGCTTCGGTGGTGGCGCGTCCGCTCTCGCGGTCGGCGCGGCCCTCGAGGAGGCGCTCAAGGGCGGCTTCGTCGAGTCCGTCGATATCCAGTTCACAACCGCTGCGGTGCTCTCGGGCATCATCGGCGGCGTTTCGCTCACCGGCAGTGGTGTTGCCTTCGGAAAGCTGCAGGGGCTGATCTCGGAGAAGCCGCTGCTGTTCCCGGGCCGCCACGTTGTCAACATCGTGCTGCTGGCGATCTGCATCGGCCTCGGTGGTTGGCTGATCGCTGACCCGACTAGTTCGACTCCATTCTGGCTGCTGGTCGGCTTCTCGGCGGTGCTCGGATTGTTGCTCGTCCTGCCGATCGGCGGGGCGGATATGCCGGTGGTGATCTCGCTGCTGAACGCCTACTCGGGCCTCGCGGCCGCCGGGCACGGCTGGGTGCTGAACAACAGCGTGCTGATCATCGCCGGTTCGCTGGTGGGCGCCGCTGGCTTCATCCTCACCGCGATCATGTCGAAGGCAATGAACCGCTCGCTCGCGAATGTCATGTTCGCCGGAGTCGGAGCGACCTCGGCCAGCCAGGAAGAGGAAGACGATATCTACGCGGGCCGCGTGAAGTCGGCCTCCCCCGATGAGGTGGCGATGGTGCTCGATGGCGCTCGCCGTGTCGTCGTCGCTCCGGGCTACGGCATGGCCGTGGCCCAGGCGCAGTACGCCGTCCGCGACCTGACCGACGCCCTCGAGAAGCGTGGTGTTGAGGTCGAGTTCGCCATTCACCCGGTCGCCGGCCGCATGCCGGGCCACATGAACGTGCTGCTCGCCGAGGCGGATATTCCCTACCCCCAGCTCAAAGAGATGGACGAGATCAACCCCACCTTCCGCCAGACCGACCTGGTGATCGTGATCGGCGCCAACGATGTGGTGAACCCGCTCGCCCGCGACGCCGACCCCTCGATCCCGATCGCCGGTATGCCGATCCTCGATGTGGACCAGGCGCAGACCGTCGTCGTGATCAAGCGCAGCCTCAGCCCGGGATTCGCAGGCATCGCGAACCCGCTCTTCGCGGCGGACAACACGCTGATGCTCTTCGGCGATGCCAAGCAGATGGTGACCGAACTGACCACCGCGGTGAACGAGCTGTAGCACCCGCCTCGACAGCTCCGGTTCCCCACACCACCGTCCCGAGCGAATCATCGAGGTCCTCGGATCTCACGTCGGGCAGCGGTACGCGTCCGAGATTCGGCTGGTAGCTACATATCGCGGCTGAGAGCCGTATCCACCACGTACTCGTAGTAGGTAATCGCCTCGCTGATCGTGAAGTGGTCACTCTTGAACTCGATCACCGGCGCCTTCGCGCGGACAGATTCAATCGTCAGGTTCGCGCCCAGCATGGGCCAGCGCATTACCGTGAACATCTTGAAGCCGGGGCGCGGCTCAATCTCCTCGTCCAACATCGATGGCGTCTTGTGCATCATGTAGAGGTAGGCGTCACTCAGCGTCCGAACTGCGTCGTCACCCTTGCCATTCCGCAAGTCATCGTGCGCTTGATCAATCAGCGCCCGCAGCTCGTCGTCTACCACCTCGTCGTGCTTCGGCATGGTCATCTCCGGCTCGGCGCCCCGAGTTTGTTCGCTCAGTTAGATCGACGAATTGATCGGCAAGTCGACGCCAGCGAGCTGTTCGTCGCGCTACTCCCGATGCTTCGCCTCATGGCGATCCTTGAACTCCGGCAGTACCTGAGTCCCGAACAGCTTGATCGCCTCCATGATGTGCTCGTTCCTTCGTCTCCGCTACGCGGGGCCGAACCGGGCCGGATCGAACGGCGTCATATCCAGCACCCTGGTTTCGCCATTCAGAATTAGCTCCGCCATCGCCAGCCCACTGGGGGGCGACTGCAGAATCCCCTGCCGCCCGTGCCCCGTGGCGACGAAGGCACCCTCGATGCCGGGCACGCGGCCCATGATCGGCACGCCATCCTCCGAGAGCGGACGCAGGCACGCGGTCTGTTCGATTAGCTCAGCACCCTCGAGTTCCGATGCGAAGCCGACGCCGAACTCCAGGATCTCGTCGCGTGCCTCGGTGGTTGTGCCTACGTCGAAGCCGGTTCGTTCCTCGGTGGTGCCGAGGAACACGACGTCGGCGCTCTTCGCGATGCCGTAGTTGCCGCCGTGGCCGAACTGCCAGATCGGCAGCGCTCGCGGCGGACGCACCTTCACGATCTGGCCCTTCAGCGGCTCGACTGGCACACGCAGCCCGAGCCAGTCCGATGCCTCCGAGGACCACGGCCCCATTGCAATGACCACTACATCCGCCGGCACCACCTCGTCGCCGACGCGCACGCCGGAGGCGCGACCATCCTGGGTCTCCACTCCACTGACCTTGCCGCTGCGCACGGTGGCGCCCATCCGCTCCGCAGCCGTCACCAGCGCGAGCGAGTAGCGGTACGCATCGACGTAGCCGCCGCCATCCAGCAGCGCCGCTCCCCGCGCCGTACCGCCATCGATCCACTCGGTGACCTCGTGTAATTCCGAGGGGTCGAGCCAGCGGCTCTCGCGCCCCGCCGACGTCAGCGCATCGATGGTGGCGCGTGCGTTGGCCTCTTCCTCTTCGGTGACCGCGAGCGAGACCCTCGAGGAGCGCGCGAAACCGTAGTCGACGCCGGATTCGGCCGGCAGCACCTCGCCAAGCTCCATGTGCATGTCGAAGCCGCGCCGTTGCAGCTCGTAGACGGGCGTGTCTGAGGTGTGCGGTGAGGGCGGCGATAGCAGCCCGGCGGCTCCACCCGAAGCTCCAGCAGCGATCGCGTCGCTCTC
>JABIST010000264.1 GCA_018700215.1 Dehalococcoidia bacterium
ACGTAACCATCGTCCAGTAGGCCATGGGCCCGATACCGACGAAGGCCAGCGCCCACGGAAAGATGAAGACGGCCTCGACGTCGAAAATGATGAACAGAATCGCGTACAGGTAGAACCGGTTGCCGACATTCGTCGAAGCACGCCGGAGCGGCAGCATCCCGCACTCATACGTCGTGCTCTTCTCGCGCTCCTCAGAGAACGGAGCCAGCAGCCTCGACGCGAGTAGAGCGGTGACAACGAGAATAAAGCCAGCGATGCCGGCAATCAGGACTGCCACATAGTTCGAGAAAAGTTGGTCGATCGGGAGCACTCTTGGTCCGATCCCCACCGCAATAACGGGCCAGCAGACCTATCTGCAGCGCCGTCCGAGACGCTATCAACGCCCCCTGACAGTGTCAATCAAAGCCGGCAACAGTAAGCGCACCACGGACCGAACCTTCCACCGGATTCCGTTGCATCTGCTGCGTCCTTGACATGGCATCATTATGACCTCATACTGACCCTATACAGACGGTATCGGTGAGGTCGGAGGGATGCAATGGTGTTTAGCAAGTTCTACAACGCGATCATCGGTGATGGGCGACTCGCGCATCCCACGTACGATGAGTCCCGTGCTGACTTACGACGCGTCCACAGCGCTCAAGCGCGCGCGTTTCTGGGAGGGGATTGGGATGCGGGTCGAAATCGATACCGTGCTTGAGGCCTTCAAAGGCCCCCTGCTGTTGATCGACGACGACAAAGAGCGTCGTCGCATCGAACTGGTGATCGAAGCCAGCCGCCCTGCGGTTGAAAACGCCATCTACCGCGTCTTCACCGAATCCCTCCGAGGGATCAACGAGTCCCTCGATGGCGCCCGACTCGAACTCCGCCTCGATGGCAACGCGATCGACATCGAAGTCGTCGAGGAAGCCGAGCCCGAACTGCCTGAGTCTGACTACGGCATCTCCCCCGGCGACGTAGAGAAGCTCACGTTGCGCATCCTCGAGCCGCTCAAGAAAGCCGCCGCGGATGCCGCTGCCGAGGAAGGTCGCTCCCTCAACAACTGGATCAGCTCTGCCCTCGCTCGCAGCCTCGAGCGTCGGCAGCGTCGCAGTCGCCCTGACGTGCGTCGCACGCGCCGCCACTCGCGCCGCTCCTCGGGCGGTGACGTCGAGGAGACCGAAGAGCCCGAGGTTCGGGACTAGCCGGCGTCAGACCGCCGGCATCAGCCTCGCCGAGCCCTACCCCAACTCCGCGAGACTCTGTCGCAATCCATCCAGCCGCGCCTGAGCCGTCTCTAGGTTCGCGCGCTCTCGCTCAACAACCTCAGCCGGCGCCCGACTCGTGAACTGCTCGTTGTTCAGCTTCCCCGCCAGGCTACCCACGTGCTTCTCGGCCTCCGCAATCTGCTTCTCCAGCCGCGCACGCTCCACCTCCGGGTCGAACAGACCCGCCATCGGCAGCACCACTTGGCCCACCGCAAGCACACTCGTCACCACGCCCTCGGTCGGCGCCTCCTCCACCGTCGCCACAACGTGCAGTGGCTGCGCGCGCGCCAGCTGCTCCATCGCCGCCAACAACGACGTCGCCGTCGAGGTCGCCTCGCCACCCACGATGACCGCCTCCACCCAGCGGCCCGCGTCCACTTTCTTCTCCGCGCGAATGTTCCGAATCGCGCGCACAAACTCCTGCACCGCCTCGAACTGCCGCTCCGCCTCCTCGTCGATCCGCCCCTCATCCGCCGAAGGGTAACGAGCCACGATCAGCGACTCCGCCCCCTCCGGGTCCGGTGAGATCGTCGAGAGCCGGCTCCAGATCTCTTCCGTCACGAACGGCATGAACGGGTGCAGCAGCCGCAACGTCCGATCCATCACGTGCACCAGCACCGGCACCGGCGTCCGGTCGCCCTCGCGCACCCGCACCTTCGCCACCTCGATGTACCAGTCAGCGAACTCGTCCCAGAAGAAGTCCCGCGTCTGCCGCAGCGCCTCCGCCAGCTCGAACCGACCGAGCAGCCGCTCCACGTTCCCCGTCACCTGATTCAGCCGCGACAGCACCCACCGATCCTCAACCGGCATCTCGCCCGCCGCCGCCAGCGTCAGGTCCTCGCCCACCTCGACCATCCCGAGGGCAAAGCGCGACGCATTCCACAGCTTGTTCGCGAAATTCCGACCCGCCTCCATCCGCTCGTCGCTCATCCGCTGGTCGTTGCCTGGCGAGGTGCCCGAGAGCACCGCGAAGCGCAGCGCGTCCGAGCCGTACTGATCCACCGCACCCAGCGGATCAACTGCCGTCCCCTTCGACTTCGACATCTTCGAGCCATCGGCGGCGCGCACGAGGCCATGCAGGTAGACATGCTCAAACGGGACGACACCGTCCATGTTGTACAGCGACAACATGATCATCCGGGCGACCCAGAAGAAGATGATGTCGTAGCCCGTCTCCATCACCTGCGTTGGGTAGAACCGCGCCAGATCCTCCGCATCCTCGTCCGGCCACCCCAGCGTCGAGTGCGGCCAGAGGCCGCTGGAGAACCACGTGTCCAGCGTGTCCTCGTCCTGCCGAATATTCGCGCTCTCGCAGCCCTCGCAGCGGACCACGTCCTCGATTGAGACAGTGACCGCGTCGCAGTCGTCGCAGTACCAGACCGGGATGCGGTGCCCCCACCAGATCTGACGGCTGACGCACCAGTCGCGGATGTTCTCCATCCAGTGCAGATACGTCCGTTCGAAGCGCTCCGGCACGAACGTGATCCGCCCGTCCTTCACCGCTTCGATCGCCGGCTTGGCCAACGGCTGAATGTCCACCCACCACTGCAGCGACACCAGCGGCTCGACGATCGCGCCCGAGCGCTCCGAGTGCCCCACCGCGTGCGTGTACGGCTCGATCTGCTCCATCAGCCCC
>JABIST010000189.1 GCA_018700215.1 Dehalococcoidia bacterium
AGCACCAGCCGCACCTTCTGCGGTGATACCGGCTGATCTGAGGCGAGTGCCCTGACTTCCATCGTCGTTTCCTGCTCCTCGTGCCCGCGACGCTATCGTGAGCGCGAGATCATCTCTGACCGACCACGGTGACCGCGGAACGTTCGCGTGAACGCGAACTCCCCCAGCTTGTGACCAACCATGTTCTCTGTACAAAACACCGGAATGTGTCGACGACCGTCGTGAACGGCAATCGTCAGACCCACCATCTCCGGCAAAATCGTCGAAGCGCGTGACCACGTACGGATCACCTCTTTGCGGCTCGCCGCCTGCGCCTCCAGCACCTTCTTCATCAACTTCGGATGTACGAAGGGGCCCTTCTTGGTTGATCTCGACATACTGCTCTCCTACCGCCGGCCCTGGCCGCGCCGCCGCACGATGTACTTGCTCGTGCTCTTGTTGCGTCGCGTTCGGAAACCCAGCGCTGGCTTACCCCACGGCGTCTTCGGACCAGGCATACCCACTGGCGCCTTGCCCTCACCACCACCATGCGGGTGATCAACAGGGTTCATCGCTGAACCACGCACCTTCGGGCGCTTCCCGCGGTGCCGGTTTCTACCTGCTTTACCCAGCTTGATCTGACTGTGCTCGGAATTGCCAACCGTGCCAATCGTCGCCAGACACGTCTCCAGCACCTGGCGCATCTCACCTGAAGGCATCCGCAACAACGCGTAACCCTGGTCGCGCGCCATCAGCCGAATCGCCGCACCAGCGGAACGGCCCAACTGGCCACCACGGCCCGGCTGCATCTCAACGCAATGGATCGGCGTACCCGTCGGAATCAGCGAAAGCGGAATCGCGTTACCCACCGCAATCGGTGCGTCCGGACCCGCCATGATCTGGGCATCCACCCCAAGCCCATCGGGGGCCAGGATGTAACGCTTCTCGCCGTCCGCGTAAAAGATCAGCGCCAGTCGTGCACTGCGGTTCGGATCGTACTCAATCGCCGCCACCCGGCCGGGCACGCCAAGCTTGTCACGCTTGAAATCCACAATCCGGATGTGACGCTTGTGACCACCACCACGACGACGGACGCTAATCCGACCATGGCTGCGACCAGACGTGCGCCTCTTCCGAAGCAGCAGCGCCTTCTCTGGCTTCTTCTTCGTGATCTCCTCGAACGTGAACCCCGAAGAGTTACGGCGCCCGGGCGAGGTCGGCTTGAACTTTCGAATCGGCATCTTACACGCCCTCGAAGAATTCGATTTCGTCGCCCGGCAACACCGTGACGATCGCCTTCTTGTACGTCGGCGGCGTCCCCGCGCGGCGACCGCTGCGCGTCCGTGGCCGCCGGCCACGCTCGTTCGATGTGTTGACCGCAGTCACCGTCACATCGAATGCCAGTTCAACGGCGTCCTTGATCTGATGCTTGTTCGCGGCCTTGTGTACCTCAAACACGTACTTGCCTTGCGCGGCCAGCATCGTGCTCTTCTCCGTCACCACCGGACGGCGCAGCACCTCATACGGGTGAATCGCCTTCGTCATCGGCTACCCCTCCGCACTAACTGCGGCCGGAGCCGCGCCCATTGGACGGCCGCTTGCGCGATCCCCGCCCCACAGCGCCTCCACCCGACGCACCGCGTCCACCGTCAGCAACAGCGTCGCGTGCGACAGCATGTCCGCCACGTTCAATGTGTCCGCCGGCATCACACTCGCGCCAGGTAGGTTCCGTGCCGAACGCTGCGCAATCGGGTCCGCCTCGCCCGTCACCACCAGCGACGAACGACCAGCCTCCATCGCCCCCAGCACAGCCTTCATCGCCTTCGTCGATGGCTCATCCAGGCCGAGACCCTGAACCACCTTCAAACGACCGTCAGCCACCCGCGACGACAGCACCGAACGAATCGCCAGTCGGCGCATCCGCTTCGGCAAACGCTGCACATAGCTGCGCTGCTTCGGACCAAACGCCACGCCACCACCACGTCGCGTCGGTGAGTTGCTCGAACCCACTCGCGCCATGCCCAGACCCTTCTGGCGGCGCAATTTTCGGGTCGAACCTCGCACCTCACCACGGCTCTTCGTGTTCGCGGACCCGCTGCGGCGCGCGGCAAGCTGCGCCAGCAACGTCTGGTGCACCACAGCCTCGTTCGGCTCTACGCCAAACACAGACTCGTCCACGTCGATCTGTTCAATTTCCTTGCCTGTCGGGTCGAGGACTTGCAACTTCATGCCGGGCCCTCGCTCTTCTCTTCGTCGGCAGATTCCTCAGCAGCCTCATCGGCGCTCTCGTCAGCAGCCTCAGCCTCGTCGTCGCTCGCCTCCGGCGCTGCCGCTTCGGCAGCCGCCTCAGGCGCATCGTCAGTCGTCTCTGCAACCGGTGCCTCGGAAGCCTCATCGGCGGCAGCCTCCACGGCCACCTCCTCAACAACTTCCTCAACCGGCTCTTCCACCTCAAACTCCGGCGGCAACTCAAGCTCCGGCAGGTCAAGCACCGGCGCCTCATAGCCAGCCAGCGGCTTCCGACGTCCCGGCGTCACCGAAACCAGACCGTTGATCGAACCAGCCACCGAGCCCTCAACGAACAGCAGCTGCCGGACCGGGTCCGCGTACACCAACAGGGCGTTCAGCGAAGTACGCTGACGGTTCCCCATGTGGCCGCCCATCTTCTGGCCCTTCCAGACCTTACCCGGCGTCGTACCAGCACCAATCGAACCTGGCGCGCGGTGACGGTCGGACTGACCGTGCGTCTTCGGACCGCCGCGGAAGTTCCAGCGGCGCACAACGCCCGCGAACCCACGACCCTTCGAAGTGCCGGTCACGTTCAGATAGGTACCCGGCTCAAACTGATCCGCGCCCAGCGCCTGCCCCAGCTCGAACGGCGCAATGTCCGTCACGTGGAATTCCTGCAACTCGCTCAGCGGCTCGCGATCCGCGTTC
>JABIST010000278.1 GCA_018700215.1 Dehalococcoidia bacterium
GAGGCAACACCCCCGGCGACTTCATGTCCACGCCCGAGTCCGAACGCCTGTGGGCCGGTGACATCCGCAAGCCCGTGATCGGGGCCGTCAACGGCTACTGCCTCGGTGGTGGATTCGAGCTGGCGATGAACTGCGACCTGCTGATCGCCTCGGACGCTGCCCAGTTCGCGCTGCCGGAGATCACGCTCGGCTTCTACCCGCTGGCGGGGGCACCAATGCGGCTACCGCGCGCGATTCCTCGGGCGTTTGCCAACGAGATGATGTTCCTGGGGCAGCGGGTCGATGCTGAAGCCGCGCTGCGCTACGGCATCGTCAGCCGCGTCGTCCCGGCGGATCAGCTCCTCGAGACGGCGAACGAGATGGCCGCGATGATCGCCGGCTACGCTCCGGTCGCCATCCGAGGGCTGAAAGAGATCACAAACGCGCAGGCCGACATGACCATGGAGCAGGCGACCCGCTTCGACGCGTCACTCCGCTGGATCGTCGGCCAGACCGAGGACTCGAAAGAAGGTGCCCGAGCCTTCTCCGAGAAGCGCAAGCCTGAATTCAAGGGCGAATAGCCCACCCGCGAAGCGTCAGCACCACCGAAGAGGACACCACCTTGGCAACACTCACCGAACTGACCACCGACATCGCCACTGCACACGACCAGATGCGCGCAGCCGTCGAGGGCGCCGCAGCCATCTGGGAAGACGCGGTTCTGCCGCCCGAGGCTGACGAGGTGAACCCGAGCGCCAGCGGCGACGCCTGGACGCCGCAACACGCGGCACGGCACGCGATCGGCGGCGTCGCCTTCTTCATGGGCTTCGCCGCCACCGGCCTCGGCATCGACTTCGAGTTCGTGCGTCCCGAGATCGAGACGTCCGAGGATGCAGCGCGCGCAGTCGACAGCGTCTTTGCGGGCGTGGACTCACTGATCGCGGGCGCCAGCGACGAATCGCTCATCCTCGAAGCTCCGGTGGGCGACGGCCAGATCGCGTACGCCTCGACGAAGGGCATCGAGGTGAAGAAGAACGTGGAGGGCGCGCTGCGCATGATCGCGCTGCACACCGCAGACCACGCGCAGCAGATCGCGGGTGGGAGCGGCAACTAGCGAGCCTCGCGCCCTACACCTGGTTCGGAAGCGCCGCGATCGCGTCGATCTCCACAAGCTGCCCCGGATAGCCGAGTGCCGCTACGCCCAGCAGCGTGCTGGGAGGCTGGTGCGGTGCGAAGCGCGCTGCGACCACGTCCCAGACCTCAACGAGGTCATCAGGGGTGCCCACAACGTAGACGGTCGTCCTGATCAGTCCCTCGTAGCTCGCGCCCGCCTCGGTCAGTACCGCATCCAGGTTGTCGAGCGCCACACGCGCCTGAGCGGGGCGATCATCGAGGTCAACGATCCGCCCCTCAGCATCGAGCGGACACGCGCCGGCCGTGAACAGCATCGCCCCGGGCGCCGTGATCGTGCCGTAGTGGTACGGGGCACCCGGGAAAAGCCCCGGCGGATCGACGTGCGAAAGCTGACTCATCGATTCGCCTCTCTGCTAGAGCAACCCGAAGCGCAGAGCGTACCCCAGCCCTCCCCGTCTACGCCCTCCTCCTACTAAGCTGGCGCAGCGACTCTCCGAGGCACAACGTTAGGAAAAGGCGACTTTCGTGCTCTTTGACCCAATCACCCTCCGCGAACTCCAGATCCCCAACCGCATCTGGGTCTCGCCCATGTGCCAGTACTCCGGCACCGACGACGGCGTCGCCACCGATTGGCACCTGGTCCACCTGGGATCGCGCGCGGTCGGTGGCGCCGGGCTCGTCATGTCTGAGGCGGCAGGCGTAGCACCCGAGGGCCGCATCAGCCCCTGGGACCTCGGCATCTGGTCCGATGAGCAGGCTGACGCGTTCAAGCCGATCAACCGCTTCATCGCCGAGCATGGCTCAGTCCCCGCGATCCAACTCGCGCACGCCGGTCGCAAGGCCTCGACCCACCAACCCTGGATGGGCGGCAAGCCCGTCGGTCCCGATGAGCACGGCTGGCAGCCCGTGGGCCCGAGCCC
>JABIST010000279.1 GCA_018700215.1 Dehalococcoidia bacterium
AGCTCAGCGCGACGGCGACGGCGACGGCGGCGACGCTGGCGGTGTTACCGGTGCAGGTTGCGGCGTTCGAGCGGGTGTCGCTGATTGCGATTCCGGCGAATGTGGTGGTGGCGCCGCTTTACGAGGGCAGCGTGCTGGTTGCGGCGGTGGCGACGTTTGTGGGGACGGTGGAGCCGCTGGCGGTGGTGTTGCGGCCGGTGCTGGCGATTGTGCCGGCCGCGTTCATCTGGGTGGTGCGTGTCTTTGCGGCGGTTCCAGCGGCGGAGTTCCCGGTAACGGCGCCGCTACTGGTGGGGGCGGGGTGGTACGTGGGGCTTGGGGTGATTGTCTGGTGGCTCGACCGTCGTCCGGGACCGCCGCAGGTGCTGGAACACGGTGCTCGTTCCGGGCTTGGCTGGTCGGTGGGGCTGGCGACGGTGGCGATCGGGCTGTGGCTGCTTGTGCTGCAATCGCCGGATGATCGGGCGCGGGTGACGGTGCTGGATGTTGGGCAGGGGCTTGCGGTGCTGGTGGAGGACCGCGGGCAGGCGGTGCTGATTGATACGGGGCCACCGGACGGAGTGGTGGTGTCGGCGCTGCCGGGGCGGATTGGGCGGCTCGACGCAATCGTGCTGACTCATAGCGACTCGGACCACGCTGGTGGGCTTGGTGCGCTGATCGACCGGGTTGAGGTGGGGGCGGTGCTTGCGAGCGAGCGGACGCGGGGTGAACTGGAGCGGGAGACTGGCGTGCCGTTGGTGGGTTCGTCGTTCGACATTGGCGACGAGATTGGGCTGGGGGAGCGGACGACGATTGAGGTGCTGTCGCCGCCGCTGGCGACGGCTGGTCGGGGGCATGAGTCGGACAACGATGGGTCGCTGGTGTTGCTGGTGACGATCGGCGACCGACGCATCCTCGTGACCGCCGACATCGAGGAGCGGGCGGAGCAGTGGCTGGTGGAGAGTGGGCAGGAGCTGGGGGCGGATGTGCTGCTGGTGCCACACCACGGTTCGAAGTCGTCCTCGACTCAGGAGTTTGTTGCGGCGGTGGATCCGGTGGTGGGCGTGATCTCGGTGGGTGGGAACGCATACGGGCATCCGTCGGCGGAGGTGTTGGCGCGGTACTCGGAGGTGTCGCTGTATCGGACGGATGTGGACGGGAGTGTGGTGGTGACGAGTGATGGGGAGCGGTTGTGGGTGCGGGGGGAGCGGTGAGGGGTTAACGAACACATAAATGTTGTCAGTGCTGTTGGCGAAGGAGCACATACTTGTTACCGTTAGTATATCGAGAAACTCCTCGCCCAGCACAGAAGGGCGCGGAGAAATATGGAAGTTAGGTTCTATTCTGACAGCCGGGGCGAGGAGCCTGTCTCTGAGTATCTCCGCAAGATCCACCGCACGGGTGATCGCAGCGCGGTAGCAACGGCGGAGCGGTACATAGACCTGCTGGAGACCCACGGGCCGAACCTAGGGATGCCAATCGACCGGCTCCTCAACTCGGCCGCAGGGCTCTACGAGCTTCGAGCCGGCAATCACCGGATCGCTTATGGAGAAGTGGACGGGGTCATCTACCTCGTCAACGCGTGGCGCAAACAGAGTCGGAAGGCCCCGACACGTGAATTGGAGCGGGCGCGGAAGCGGTTGGACGAACTCCGCTGATGCCAGACGACACCCACTTGAGGAGGAGCAGTAGCAATGGGACGGCGAGCAAAGGAACTGTTTGAAGAGCTGAGGGAAGAAGATCCTCTGCTGCAGGAGGAGTACGACAGGCTGGAGCCTCGGTTCCAAGTGATCAACGCACTTGTCCGCGCCAGGAAGGCACGGAATCTCAGCCAGCGAGAGCTAGCCGAGCAGCTGGGCGTGTCCAAGACCGTTATCAACCGCCTTGAGTCAGGCCAGCACAGCCCGCGACTCGAGACGGTGTACGACGTTGCCAAAGCCCTCGGTCTACGTCTCGATGTCCGACTTGTGAGGGAGCGCAAACCAGCAGGCACATAGTTGGTTCCGCTCCATTGCCGCCAGTGGCGGTGGTTCCGGTGGGTGGGAACGCGTGGGGATCACCGAGCGGGGTCGGTTGGACTGACGGTCGGGGATTCGTCGGTGGGCGACGAGGCGGTCTCGGCGACAGAGTTCCGGTGACGACACCGGGCTGACAGAGTCCTGGACAGTCAAGTTAGAATAGAGCGAGTCTGGGAGCTCCTATGAAGAACGAGCTTGGATGCACCGGGTGAAATGGTCGCGGCGACTTCGCCTCCCAGGGATGGGCGCAGACGATACCGCTGAATTGGACGAGGCGATCGACTGGCTCCGGAGCCGGGCGCACGAGGTCTCCGCGGCGGAGCTGAGCGCCGATGATTTCGCCGACCTTGAGTGGCTACGAGGTGCGGTCGGAGATGCGCGGCTCGTTGCACTGGGGGAAGCGACCCACGGCACGCACGAGTTCTTCGCCATGAAGCTGAGGCTGTTGCAGTTCATGGTGACGGAGCTGGGGTTTTCGGCCTTCGCGATCGAGGCGAGCTGGGCTGAGGCGAACCTGGTCAACCAATTCGTTCATACGGGTCAGGGTGATGCGCATGCCCTTCTGAAAGGAATGGGGTTTTGGACGTGGGACACTCAAGAGGTCCTTGACCTCATTCTGTGGATTCGAGAACACAACAAAGATGCCCCTCCAGAGCAGGCAGTGAGCTTCTTCGGCTTCGATATGCAGATTCCCAGCATGGCCGTTGAAAACGTTCTCGAGTTTCTTGGTCGGGTCGACCCGCCAGCAAGGACGACCGCCGAGCTGCGCTATGCCAAGCTTCAGGAGTATCTGGTTCGTCCGGCCACGCTGCCGGACGATCGGGAGACGCGCCGCAAGCTCGTGCTTGACGCCCCCCGGTACGAACGCCTGCCACGTCGCGTACGGAGGCGCGTGAGGCAGGGGCTGCAGAGAGTCCACGGGGACTTGGAGCGAAATCGCGAGCGGTACGTGCTGGGCAGCTCCCAAGCCGATTTCGAATTCGCGCTCCGGAGTGCCCGTATCGTCGTGCAGGCAGAGAGGCTTGTCACCCCTCCGTCCCCAGGGCGCATCAAGCAACTGTGGCTCCGAGCTGGGAACTTAGGTCGGAGTTTGTTGAGGCGCGAATGGCGGCTCCCGGAGTGGGGTGGTCGCGACGAGGCGATGGCTGAGAACGTTGCGTGGCTGCTTGAACGGGCAGGGCCGACTGCCAGGATGGTGCTCTGGGCGCATGACCTGCACGTGATGACGATCCCCGGGTCGATGGGTGCAGACTTGCGGAACAGATTCCATGAAGAGCTGCTGGTCTGCGCCTTCGCCTTCCATCACGGCCAATTCAGGGCTTGTGAGATCGGGCAGCAACCAGAGAAGATCGGCCCACCGATCCCGCACCTGGCGCCCGAGCCGCCCGAGGATTCGTACGAGGCCGCGCTGCACGGGCTCGGCATACCGAGGTTCATCGTTGACTTCCGCGACCAGAGCGGCGCGGTTCCCGGGTGGCTCCGGGGCCCTCGGCTCTTCAGAACGGTTGGGTCGGGCTACAGCGAGGCACTCGCGCCATCTTTTTTCATGCCAATGAGGCTCCCGCGCCAGTCGGACATGCTCGTCTACTTCGACGAAAGCACGCCCTCGCAGTACCTGGGTACCGCTGGTGTGGAATCGACCGAAGCAGCAGTCAAGTCCAGCGGGGCCGGGGAGGTTCGAGCATGAGAATCGACGGCATCCCGTCGACCCGTTGGTGGCGGTGGGCGCGGTAGGGGGCGGGTACGGGTTGAGCGTCACCGTTCGTGGTCGGGCAGAGCGAAGCTATCTGCGTTGAGTCGTCAGGCTCGATCCGTGACTAGCTTTAGGAATACCAGCGCGTTGAGGCCCGCATGCGGCAGAATCGCGGCCCAGATCGAGCCGGTTCGGTCGTATGCCCAGGCGACTGCAATCCCCGTCAACGTCAGAGGAAGCAGGGTCTCGGCGCTGAGGTGGAAGGACGCAAACACTAATCCGCTGAGTAGTGCGGCGGGGGGGAGGGGCCATCGCTGGCGGAGGCCGCGGAACAGCAGCCCGCGGAAGGTGATCTCTTCCACCACCGGCGCGATTACCACCATGCCGACGCCGAGCATGAGGACCGCGGGGATGAACAACAGCCGAAACCGACCCGACCCGATCGAAGCCAACGAAAGCAGCCCGATGAATATCGGTCCTGAGAGCATCGCGACGAGCCACGCCACGAAGGCGGGCCACAGGATTGGGTGACGGTTGAACCCCAGGTCGCCCAGAGTCATGCCGCGCCGACGCGCCATCCAGAGCACGCCATAGCCAGTGAGCACGGTCGGGAAAAAGCGGTAGATCTCCGCCCTGAATCCCAAACCTCGGTCCGACCAGACTCCGGTCGCGAACAGTAGCGCCTGGATGGCGATCAACGATGAGAGGATCACAAGACCGAGAGCAAGATCCCTGCCGCGCCAGGCCGGGACGCTTTTCTCGCTGGAGGCCGCCAGCGCTACTCCGCCTGCTGTTGGATCCTGCGTCATCCGACAGCTCCCGAGTCACCAGCTCCGTCGAGGTGTGAGAAATCGACCCCGGGGCATCAGATCAGGATGGTAACGCGATGCCTGTGGCACCGGTCGATCGGGTGGTGAAGCGGGGTTCGTCGTGGGGACTAGTAGCGGTGGGCTACGTCATCTACGGTTTGGGCCGGCGGCTGATGCTACGAGTGACGCGATGTCGCGGTTCGAGGAGGTTTTGATGTCTGACCCGGTGGTGACGTATGAGCTGGATGGCGATGTGGCGCTGGTTGGTTTGAATCGCGATGAGTTTCGGAATGCGATCAACGCGGAGGTGCTGGACCAGCTTTACGACCACGCGCTGCGTGCGAACGAGGAGGCGCGGGCAGCGGTGCTGTTCAGCCATGGGGAGAAGCACTTTTCGGCGGGGTTGGATCTGGCGTGGGCGATGTCGCGGCGGAATGAGGCGGAGGGTGATCGTCCGCGTCGACGTCGCAGCAAGTGGCATGAGGCGCTGGACGTGGTATCGCGGTCCGAGATTCCGTGGGTGGCGGCGCTGAAGGGTGCGACGGTTGGCGGCGGCCTGGAGTTTGCTTGCGCGACGCATGTGCGGGTGGCGGACACGACGACGTTCTTCGCGTTGCCGGAGGGGCAGCGAGGGATTTTTGTGGGTGGCGGCGGTTCGGTGAATATCCAGCGACACCTGGGTTATGCGCGGATGGCGGACTTGATGCTGACTGGCAGGGTGCTGAGCGCGGAGGAGGGTGAGCGAGCGAACCTGGTGCAGTACGTGGTGCCAGAGGGCACTTCGCTGGAGAAGGCGACGGAGCTGGCGCACAAGATGGCGACGAACGCGCCGCTGACGAACTGGGCGATTGTTTCGGCGCTGCCGCGGATTGGCGAGTGGTCGCACGACGACGGGTTGTTCATGGAGAGCCTGATTGGCCCTTCGGTGCGAAGCGAGGCGGGCTCTCAGCGGCTGCAGAGCTTCCTGGAGGGGAACGCTGCTCCGCTGAAGGAGGGGACGGGCGGGACGGCTCACCCGGACTTCGAGGGCTGATTTTTGGGGGAGGCGCGACCCGGCGGTTAGTGGGGCCGCGGGTGAGGCGCGTTGGGCGCTAGAGGCTGTTTTCGTCGAGCAGGTTGTAGACCATGCCTGTTGCCAGTTTGGGGTAGTAGAAGGTTGTTTTCTGGGGCATGACTTCGCCTGCATCGGCGACGTCTATGACTTGCTGGGCGGGGGTGCCGTTGAGGAGGAAGGCGATGGTGTGGGGGCCCTCGACGGTGGATGTGTAGGCCTCGGTGATGTCTGCGGTGAAGGTGACGGCGCCGGCGGTGAGGGCTGAGGCGTCGATTCCGCAGATGGGGGTGAGGACGAGTTCGGTGAGGACGAGGGCGTCGAGGTGCTTGGATGCCGTCGAGAGTTCGGGGGGCATGGCGGCTTCGATGCTGTCCCAGGAGCGGGCGGTGGCGAGGAGAAGTGTGCCAACGGCATCGATGATGCCGAGGGTTGTGGGGCCGCCGGCGAGTGCGCGGACGCGGGCGAGGAGGGCTGCGGCGCCCTCGGGGCCGGTGGGGAGCTCGGAGGTGAGGTCGGTGACGTCGAAGTGCTC
>JABIST010000281.1 GCA_018700215.1 Dehalococcoidia bacterium
CCTCCCGATCGGCGCCGACGCCACCGTCCACTAAGCCTCACCCATATCGTCATCCCCCCACCCCGTTGCACCACAACCGCCCCACCTGCGGTACCGTCACAGACTGCCGTGTCAGTTCCCCGCCCGAGGTGCCCCGTGAAACCCTTCGCTGACCTCTCCATCGTCGAAATCAGCGGCTCCATCGCCGGCGCCTACTGTGCACGCCTCTTCGCCACCAACGGCGCCAACGTCACCCGCATCGGCGACGACCAGCTCACCCCCGCCCAGCGCATCTATCTCCACGAGGGCAAGACCCCCCTCGACACCGCCCCGCCGGATCTCCTCGCCACAGCCGACGTGATCATCGAAAGCGACGCCTACGGCCCCCTCCCCCCACTCGAGACCTCCGAGGGCTCCGACGCTTCCGAGGCTTCCGGCCCGATCCACGTTCGCATCTCGCCCTACGGCTCCACCGGCCCCGCCGCCACCTGGCGCGGCACGGACGCCACCCTCTATGCGCATTCCGGCCACATGCACATGGTCGGCGACCCGGACCGAGAGCCGCTCTCTCCCCCGCCCCACCACCCCACCTACGCCTCCGGCGGCTTCGCCTTCATCGGTGCCATGGCCGCCCTCTTCGACCTCGAGCGCCACGGCCGGCGCAACCACGTCGAAGTCAGCCACTTCGAGGCGCTCTCCACCCTCCACCAGATGAACTACATGCGCTACCAGTACGGCGGTGAAATCTTCCGGCGCATGGGCAACCGCTACACCGGCAACGGCACCCCCAACGGCCTCTACCAATGCGCGGATGGCTGGATCGCCATCACCGCCTCCACCCAGCCCCAGGCCCAGATGCTCCTCACCCTGATCGATGCGCTCGACCTCCTCGATGATCCCCGCGTCGACTCCATCGTCGACCTCCAGACCAACATCGAAATCCTCGATGAACGCCTCAAGCCCTGGCTCATGGCGCGCACCGTCAACGAAGTCGCCGAAATCTTCCAGCTCGCTCGCGTCCCTGCTGCCCCCGCCACCCCCATCAGCGACCTTCCCAACGACCCACACCTCGCCGAACGCGATTTCTGGCGCACGACCGAGGGCTACACCGTGCCCGGCCCGCCCTTCCGCATCTCCACACCCTCCGGCGACACTCACGAACTCGATCCCACCACCGCCGACGATGCTCCGCTCAGCGGCATGCGCGTGCTCGACCTCACCAAGGTCTGGGCCGGCCCCCTCGCCGCCCGCCTCCTCGCCGAACTCGGTGCGGATGTCGTCCTCGTCGAGGCCCCCTCTGCCCGTGGCCCCCGCCACATGCCCGATGCCGCCGTCCAGGCCTCACACCTCTTTCCTAACAACGAAGCCGGCGAACAGCCCTGGAATCGCAACGGCCACCAGATCAAGTACGCCCTCAACAAGAGATCCGTCGTCCTCGACCTCACCCGCCCCGAGGGCAAACAGGCCTTCGAACGCCTCGTCCCCCACGTCGACCTCGTCATCGAGAACTACAGCCCGCGCGTCATGCCCCAGTTCGGCCTCGACGAACACCGCCTCCATGAACTCAATCCAGACCTCATCTACACCACCATGCCCGGCTACGGTCGCTCCGGCCCTGCCATGAACTGGGTCGCCTACGGCACCACCGTCGATTCGCACGCCGGCCTCTCCCACCTCATCGGCTACGATGGCCACTCCCCCTGGAAGTGCGGCGTCGCCTGGCCAGACCCCATCGCCGGCCTCCACGCCGTATCCGCCATCCTCATCGCCCTCTGGAATCGCTCACTCGATGGCGGTGGCGGCGTCACCATCGAACTCCCCCAGCTCGAATCCACCATCGCCGTCGCCGGTGACGCCCTCGTCGAAGCCCAAATCCGAGGCGAAGACCCACCCGTCCTCGGCAACCGCCACCCCCACTTCGCCCCCCAGGGCGTCTACCCCACCACCGGTGACGACCGCTACATCGTCATCTCCGTCCCCGACGACACCGCCTGGCACAACCTCTGCACCGCCGCCCAACTCCCCGAGGCGTGGCACACCCTCGATCTCGACGCCCGCCGCCAGATCCACGACGAAATCGACAC
>JABIST010000152.1 GCA_018700215.1 Dehalococcoidia bacterium
GACGGGTGAGCGGGCTCGAATCATCAGACTTCGTGGGGACGGTTTTGGGCGGCTGCTCTCCGAGCCTGGTTGCAAGCGTCTGAGCCCAACGGACGTGCCTGAGCATGCCGAGTTCAGCGAACAGCCGCTCGGCTTGCTCGACGTGTTCCATGGCGACTCGGGCGCTGGATGCCCCATCCCGGGCACGCAGCAGTTCGGCGAAGTCGAGGTAGCTGCGGGCGAGCTCGGGGCGTGCGCGCTCTTTTTCGGATCGTTCGATTGCCAGTCGGAGCGAGTGCTCGGCGAGATCCCAGTCTTGAATCACGGTGGCCGCAGCACCGGTACCGCGGGAGAGCGAGGTGATCCAGCCGAGTGGTAGTTCGGCTCCGGCCTGGGCAGCAATCTGCAGCTGCTGGACGTTGTCGCGGCAGGCATCCTGGTCTCCGAGGAGTACGGCGGCTTCACTGGCCAATGTGAGCGGGCCGAGGGTCATGACTGACGGGCTCCAGCGACGGTTCGCGCGGCGAGGGTCGTCGCGCCGCATCCGGTGAACCCGAGCCTGTTCCCCGCGAAGGAGGAGCACGAGCACTTCCAGATCCCACGAGGCGGACTGTCCAACCAGGCTCCGATAGCGGTTGACCACCTCGTCGGCCCCTGCATCGTCTCCACGACAGCTTCGGATATAGGCAAGCACCGGTAGTGCGAGGCGTGGCGGCCAGGCGTACCTGGAGACGCGGTGGGCGAGCAGCGCGTCGTAGACGTCATTCTCAGCTTCGTCGAACTCACCGCGAGCGGCGCGGACACCCGCGCGGGCGGCCATGGCGAATTCGTGTCCACCCCAGTTATGAGCGCTGAGTGCGTTCAGGCTGGCCTGTGTAGATTCGTGGTCCGCATCGTCGAGCCGACCGAGCATCCAGAGTGTGAGCGGGATCCTGCCAGTGGGCCACGTGCGATACCAGGGATGATTTGCCCGAGCGAAGGCCTCAAAGCTGCCGCGGAAGTCATCGAGGGAGCGCTGCGGTTGCAACTCCCCGAGTTCGGCCAGTCCAAGGGCGAAGCGTGCGTGGCCGACCGCTTCGTCGTCGTCTGACTGGCCCGCGGCGCGGACGGCTAAGTTGGCCTGGTGGAGAGCGTCTTCATTCCGCCCCCGCTCAAAGTAACTGGTGGCCAGAGTGGACCGGGCGGTTGCCTCGGCCCCGGGCGAAACCTTTGTGCTGTGGAGCGCCTCACTGAGGACTTCGGCCGGTTCGGCTGCGCGCTCGCGATCGCGCAGGTGGGCGGCGAGTAGCTGCAGGCGATGCCTCAGCACGTCAACGATGCGATCGTCATCGTCGAGGCGACGGGCTATCTCCTCGGCATCTCGAAACAGTGCGACGCTGCGTTCCGGATTCCCGCTGCGGGCGTAGGCAATGCCACCACCAACAAGGGCATCGAATCGCGAGTCCGAAGCGGGTGGGGTGGCGCGTGTCGCGAGGTCGAAGAGGCGAGCAGCGGTGAGCCACTCACCGGACTCTTGCGCGATTCGCGCGGCTGGGCCAGCGAAGCGAGCGAGTAAGTCGGGATCCGCGCGCATCTGCGCGTCGACCAGATGGCGTGCGATCCGTGAGATCTGGCGGGCACCGGGAGCCTCGCCCGCCTCGCGAGCCAGATGTTCGGCGATCAACGCGTGGGCTTCCTCTACCTCGATTCCATACCGACCGAGGCTTTCGGAGAAGTAGTCACGGAGCAGCGGGTGCGTGAAGGCGTAACCACGCGGCGTGGTGTGCAGAACACCTGCATCGCGTGCCCGCTCCAGGGCTGACTCGGCGTCAGCTCGGTCTGCACCGGCGGCGGCGGCGAGTCCGGATCCATCGATCTGCGGGGCGATGAGGGTGGAGTAGGCGATCATCCACTGATCGGCGGACGAGAGCCGGTCCGCGACGCCGGCGATCAGGTGGTCGAAGTCTTGTTCAGAGCCTGCAACGCCGATTCCCGGGACGTCAGCCGAGCGGGCGGAGTGGATGAGATGCAGGGGGTTGCCGTCACTCCGCTCGATGAGAAGTTCGGCAGAACGTTGAGGAGCGGGCTGATCTCCAATGGAGTCCAGGAGGGCGACGACCTCGTGCTCCGAGAGGCCATGGACCACGATCGTGGAGCTGGAGAGTTCGCGCTGGAGCTTTGAGAGCTGTGCGCGACGCTCCTCCGTGGCCGAAGTGAATGCCCCGGTTCGCCAGGTAACGAGCAGCAGGACCCTGGATGCACGTCCGAGGAGAATGACTGCTTGGGTGAGTGCGTCGATGGTCGAGTCTCCGGCGTCGTCGGCGTTCTCGACGACGACGACCACGGGGTGACTCTGGGTGGTGAGCGCGACAAGTTCGGCGACTCTGTTGGTCACGTTGGCGAGGCTCTCAGGGCGCGCGGATTCCTCGGCAGCGGCGACGGCAGGGTCGAGCTGGTCGAGGAGGGCGAGGACTGGGCCGTAGGGGGGATCGTGGGGGTCGCAGACGACGACGCAGGTGGTCCAGTCCGGGTCGAGCGAAGCGAGGAACTCCTCGACGAGGCGGGACTTGCCGACGCCGGCTTCGCCGAGCAGGAAGACGCTCCGTGCATCGGAAGTTGTCGCGACAGAATCGGCGACGGACCGGAGCGCGCGGAGTTCCGCACGCCGACCGACGAAGGGTGGTCTCAGCAGGGAGTCAGGCGGGCCCATGGGGCGTGTTACTCCGCGGTTAGCGAGCATCTCAGAGACGTACGCTTTGGGCACGTATGGTACCGGTTGCGTCAAGTCCTTAATCTCACTTTGTGGTGACCGTCTTACCGGATTATCCAAATCGCGTGTGAC
The DNA here is from genome assembly GCA_018700215.1 of Dehalococcoidia bacterium. GTDB lineage: Bacteria > Chloroflexota > Dehalococcoidia > UBA2979 > UBA2979 > JABIST01. The sequence continues at coordinate 2,801 of JABIST010000152.1, forward strand.
CGACCGTATGTCGCCACCATCACCAATTTCTCCTACATGCTTTGACCGGGTGCTCTGCACGAGGTGATCCCGTTGATCACTCTCAATGATTTCTTCCGATCCCGACCGGCCTCCGGAACGGTCCATGGCCACCCTTGTTTCATGGACTTTCCGCAGATGCCTGCGATGGTTTGTAGTTCCTGAATTGGCCAGTTCCATCACGTTGTCGCCTTCTCGCACCGGGCCGCTGCTCAAGCGGCCGATCAGTTCACATTCGAACTACTCTTGGTGAGCGGTTGTGCTGCGAAACTCTGACGGATAGTGAGGCATTTTGAGGCGCGCACCATCGATCAAACTATGCAGGGCCTACCGAGGCTGACAATTGCGACTTAGCGCAGGGTGAGTTGGTGGATGGTGAAGCCGAGTTCTTCGTCGGCGATCCTGAGGTCGTAGTCGATGTAGGCGTCGAGGGGGTAGCCGAGGGTGGGGTGGTAGGTGACGTTGATGGCGGCGGCGCGCTGGTCTATCGCTTCCTCGATGAGGTTGAAGAGGCCGTCGATGGTCTGGCGGCCGACGAGGGCGACGGTGGATCGGGGAGGGCCGGTGGTGCGAATCTTTCGACCACGAATCTCGAGATCGACCTC
>JABIST010000387.1 GCA_018700215.1 Dehalococcoidia bacterium
CAGCTCGGTGGTGGGCTAGCATCGCGAGGTTCGACTCGCATTCGAAGGAGGCAGCAATGGCGGTGGTGACGGCGGAATTCCAGGACCGGAAGCAGGTAGTGTTCGAATCCCGTGGCGTCTCGTTCACCAACTCGAGGGAGCGAACCGACGATGGCCCGACCGGGTTCACCTCATCTGAGCTGATGATGATCAGTCTGGGCAACTGCTCGCTGGGGTGGCTGCTGGACCACGAGCCATTGGTGAACGCCGAGGTGGTGCGGGCCACCGCGTCACTGGAGCCGCTGGTGGAGCCCCATCCAACGCGAATCGTGCGCGTGGCGGCGCGGTACCACGTGGAAGTGACTGACGCGGCACTGCTCGAACAGCGGGACTCGATGATTGAGCTGCTGCGCTCCTGCCCGATGGGGAACACGTTGTCATCGGTCGAGATCGATGTTCATCTCGATCTGCATGTAGTGAGTTGAAGCAGTCCCGGGACCAAGGTCCAAGCTAGGGCGGACGCTCGCCCCATGGACCGCGCGGCCTACCGCGGGACGATAGTGCCGGTGCGTCGACCCGCGGCGTGACGAACGGCGGAGGTGACGAGTGACCTCGATCGACGCGGCCCCAGCGATCGAGCTGGATGCGCTGGAGAAACACTACGGTGCGGCCCACGCGCTGCGAGGTATCGACCTGTCGGTGGAGCAGGGCGAGGTGTTCGGGTTCCTCGGTCCGAACGGCGCGGGGAAGACCACCGCGATCCGTATCATACTTGACCTGATCCGCCCGAGCGGCGGTCGCGCGCGCGTGCTGGGCTTCGATACGCAGGCCGAGACCGTCGAGGCGCGGCGACACATCGGTTACCTGCCGGGCGACGCAATCTTTTACCGCGACGTGACGGCGGACGAGCTGTTCGCCTATGTGGAGCGGCTGCGCGACGGCGCCGTGGACCGCGTCTACCTGCGACGGCTGATCGACGACCTCCAGCTGGATGCCGGGCGGCCGATCCGCACGCTGTCGCGCGGAAACCGCCAGAAGGTGGCGGTGATTCAGGCGCTGATGGCCCGACCAGCGCTGGTGATCCTCGATGAACCGACCACCGGGCTCGATCCGCTGATGCAGGACGTGGTGGAGGACCTGCTGCGCGAAGTCGCCGCGGACGGGCGCACAGTCTTCTTCTCCTCGCACCTGCTCGCCGAGGTAGAGCAGGTCTGCTCACGGGCGGCGATTCTGCGCGAGGGACGAATCGTCAACGTCTTCGATCTCGCGGAGCAGCGCCGAATCGCACCCCGCGAGGTGCGCGTGGTGCTCGAGGTGGCGCCGGCTGCCGATGCCTTCGATGCGGTGCCAGGCATTCGCGTGCTGAGCGTGGTGGGGACCGAAGCGCGGTTCGAGACTGACGGCAGCATCGATGCGCTGATCAAGGCGTTGGCGCGGCACACCGTGCTGGAACTGGAATCGAGTGAGCCCACGCTCGAAGACCTGTTCCGGAAGTACTACGAGGCTCCGGACGATCAGGTGACGCACGAGGACGGTTCCCACGAGGACACCGAAGCAGGAGGGGCATCGTGAGCCGCTGGCCGGTGCTGAGTCGAACGCTGCGCGAGCTGCGCTGGCAGATCCTGAGCTACGGCCTGGGTCTGGCGATCTGGGCGTTCCTGGTCGTGCTGATCTTCCCCGAAGTGAGCGCGCAGTTCGCCGACATCGAGTTGCCCGATTTCTACGAGGCGCTGTTTGGCGAGCAGATCAGCGACTTCGCAAACCCGCGTGTGTTCATCGCGCTCGAGTACTTCTCGTGGGTGCCGGTGGTGGTCGCGGTCTACGCGGTGGTCGCCTCGACAGGGACGCTGGCGGGCGAAGAGAGTCGTGGGACGGCGGACTTCCTGTTCGCGCAGCCGGTCTCCCGGCGACGGTTCTACATCGAGAAGTTGCTCGGCTGGCTGGTGGGCGCCGTCGCGATTCTGCTGCTGACCAACCTCGGGTTCCTCGTCGGCCTGCCGCTGATCGACGTGGGTGACGAGTTGAGCCTGCTTGACCTGGTGGGCGCGTCATTACTGACCGTGCCGTTGCTGATGTTCTTCGCAACCGCGGGGCTGCTGCTGGGCGCAGTGGCTCCATCGCGCGGGACGGCGGCGGCGATCCTCACCGTGGTCGTCGTGGTCGGCTACATCTTCGCCTCATTCGCCCAGCTCACTCCAGTGACCGAGGGGTTGCGCTACCTCAGCCCCTTCTACTACGCCGGCCTAACCGATGTGCTGACCGCCGGTGTGGACTGGTGGCATCAGGCGCTGCTGCTGGGCGCCTCGGCGCTGCTGGGTTCGCTCGGCCTGCTCGCCTTCGAGCGACGCGATATCGGCGTCGAGGGCTGGCAGCTCTGGCGGCGGTGAGGCGGTGAGCGGCTAGCTCCCCACCAGTCCTTAGCCCTCGGCCGGGTGGACCAGCAGCACCGGTACCTGATCCAGGTGCCGGATCACGTGATCCGCCACGGAACCCAGAACGGTGCGGCGGAGACCAGTGCGTCCGTGTGTGGCCATCACCACCAGGTCGATACCGTGCTCTTGGACGAAATCGACGATCTGATCGCCGGGTCGGCCTTCCCGTACCTCGGTCACCACGTGCTGCACGCCTGCGTTCGCAAGGTCCGCGGCAACAGTGGTCAGGTGCGTCTCGGCCTCCTGGCGCTGGCCTGCCACGGCCGCTTCAGCCACATCCACGTCCACGCTGCCGCCGGCGTACATCGGGAAGCCCGCCGGGGTGGTGTGCGCCAGCATCAGCTGCACACTATCGATCACCTCCAGCGCCGTGACCTCCGTCTGTTCCGGGTCGATCGCCCGGAGCAGCGCAGGCAACGCGCCGAGTGCGGTTGTGGAACCATCGATCGTGAAGAGCACGCTGCGGAACATGACTCTCTCCTTCCCGGAGTGCGTCTAGTGTGTCGCCTCTATTGATCTTCGCGCGTCCAGCGTGTCCGCGCCGGATGCCTCGGTCACCGGGTCCCGGGACGTTCGCCCCTGCGGTCGGTCGAGCCATCGGCGCATGATCGAAGTGGAGAAAGGGGCGACGCGATGCATGACACGCTGCGAGCGAAGTTCCGCAAATTCCTGGACCGCATGATGCAGGCGGCGCGGGTGCTGCCCATGGTGGGATTCGGACGGTCTCCGGAGCCGCCAACCGAACCGGTCCAGCGAGAAGTCCAGGTGGGAGATGCCCCACCCATCGGAGAGCTGCACGACCAGCAGCATGTGGACGCCTCAAGCACCGCCGTGGACAAGCGTCCTCGGATCTGACGCTTCGTCGCCCGAGCTGCCTTACGGCTGTGCGTTGCCGGCGTTCTCTTCACGGGCATGTTCGTCACGACTCGAGACGACCCCGATGCTGATTGCAAACACCGTCAGCACGGTGAACAGCGTAATTCCAGCGATCATTGCTTCCATGGTCTCGCCTCCATTAGCGATTCACTTATCAATATAGTTCACAAGCAGTCCACCGGACA
>JABIST010000125.1 GCA_018700215.1 Dehalococcoidia bacterium
ATGGTGTACGACATCGTTGCCACCAATCGTGAGCAGACAGTCCACTGGCTCGACCGCTTCATCGAAGAGCTCCGTCGTATTCGCGACGACATCGACAACCACGATCGCGAGGAACTCTTCACCCAGATCGCCAAGACCGAATTGGACTACAGCGCTTACCTGCTCGGCGCGATCGGCCGCAGAGAGGAGAGCGTCGGCGTCGACACCGCAGGCCTCGATTTCAGCTCGATGCTCGTTGGGCAGGCGATGAAAGACAAGATCGACCAGATGTCCGAAGGCAGCGAAGAACGCGTGCGTGAGCGCGAACTCGAGAGCCGCCTGAAGCGCGATATCTAGTACCCCGCCCCCAGGTAGCGGCCCCCATGACCACCGACACCGACTCCCACAGCGTCCGCCCCGCTGCCCGCCTCCGAGGTGAAGTTGCCGTCCCCGGCGACAAGTCCATCTCCCACCGCGCCCTCATCTTCAACGCCCTCGCCCGTGGTCGCGCCCGCGTCGATGGCTTCCTCGCGTCCGAGGACACCGAGTCCACCATCAACTGCCTCCGCCTCCTCGGCGCCAACATCCAGCAGCAGCCCGACGGCTCGGTGATCGTCGAAGGCAACGGCCGCGCCGCCCTCCACGAAGCATCAGATGTCCTGGACTGCGGCAACTCCGGCACCACCATGCGGCTGCTCGCCGGCCTCGTCGCGGGACTCCCCGGCCTCGCCGTCCTCACTGGCGACGAAACGCTCCGCCGCCGCGCCATGGCCCGCATCGTCCGCCCACTCAACGAACTCGGCGCCCGCGTCACCGCCCGTGCCGAAGGCACTCTCCCCCCGCTCGTCATCCAGGGCGGCCCCATCGCCGGTGGTCAGAGCTTCAGCCCTCCTATGGCCTCCGCACAGGTCAAATCCGCCATCCTCCTCGCCGGCCTCGCCGCGGACGGCCCCACCACCGTCGTCGAATCCGCCCCCACCCGAGATCACACCGAACGTCTCCTCGCCGCCATGGGAGCCACCTTTCAGGTCTCTGGCTCCGCCGTCACGATCACCCCGCCTCAGGGTGATCTCACCGCTGTCGATGTTCGCGTCCCCGGGGACATCTCCACCGCCGCCGCCTGGCTCGTCGCTGCCACCGTCCACCCGGACGCCGAACTGCTCCTCACCGGCGTCGGTATCAACCCCACACGCAGTGGCATCCTCGATGTCCTCCGCGAAATGGGTGCCGATATCGAACTCACCGAAGAGCGCACCGTCGGCGGTGAACCGGTCGCTGACCTCCTCGTGCGCTCCGCGCCGCTCCACGGCATCGAGATCAGCGATCCAGACCTGATGCCCCGCATGATCGACGAACTCCCGCTTGCCGCCCTCGCCGGCGCCCTCGCTTCCGGCGAGACCGTCATCCGCAACGCCCAGGAACTGCGCGTCAAAGAGTCGGACCGCGTCGCCACCACCGCCGCCAGCCTCCGCGCCTTCGGCGTGGATCTCGAGGAGCGCGACGATGGCTTCCGCATCACCGGCGGCGCCACCCTCCACGCCGCCTCCGTCGACTCCGCCGGAGACCACCGTCTCGCCATCCTCGGCGCCGTTGCCGGCCTCCTCGCCCAGGGCGAGACCCGCGTCAACGGCGCTGACGTCGTCGCCGTGTCGTATCCTGCCTTCTGGTCTGACCTGGACAGACTCAGTCAGGACTGACCGACGCACGAGGAACGACGAATGACCGATCGCACCGAACTCATCCACGTCGGCTTCGACAACAGTCTCGCGCTCAACCGCGTGATTGCCGTCGCTGCGCCCTCCTCCGCACCGATGAAGCGAGCTGTCCAGCGCGCCAAGCAGCAAGAGCGCATCATCGACCTCACCAGCGGCCGCCGAACCAAAGCCGTCATCATCCTCGAAGACGAATGGGTCGGCCTGATCGCCATCACACCCGAAACCTTCTCCTCCCGCGTCGCCTCCATCCACACCAGCCCAGATTCCGCCTGACTCCCACCCTCGCTACTCTTACGCAGACATCGCCACGCCCAGTCTCCGAGGTCTGAAACGCTCATGCCCGAAACCGACGAACTCTACCTCGGTCCAACCACCCCTCCTCTCATCGTCGTCCTCTCCGGCCCCTCCGGCGTGGGCAAGGACGCCATCCTCAATCGCATGATCGAACTCGGCTACCCCGTCACTGTCCCTGTCACCATGACTACCCGCGGCCCTCGCCCCGGCGAGGTCGATGGCGTCCACCACATCTTCGTCACCCACGAGCAGTTCCAGGCTCACCTTGCCGAAGGTGAACTGCTCGAACATGCCGAGGTCTACGGCGGCAACTTCTACGGCGTCCCCCGCTCCTCCGTCCGTGTCGCCGCCGACAGCGACAAGCACATCATCATTCGCGTTGATGTGCAGGGCGCGAAGTCCCTCCGCAACACCCTGCCGGATGCCGAATTCGTCTTCCTCATCCCCAGCAAGCGCGAAAACCTCGAAGCCCACCTCCGCTCCCGCGGCTCCGAGGACGAAGCCGCCATCCAGGAACGTCTCGCCGCCATCGAGCGCGAGTACGACGAAATCGAGCAGTTCCGCCACGTCATCCAGAACGTCGAAGGCGACCTCGATGACGCCGTCCACGCCCTCGCCGCGGCACTGGGTGCGCGGTAGGGGAGAGGGGCCAGTAGGGGGGGTGCGTGTTGTTCGTTTGTAAACAAGAAGACCGAGTCTGTTTTCCCGTAACACGCGAAAGCGAAGGACGCA
>JABIST010000092.1 GCA_018700215.1 Dehalococcoidia bacterium
CGGAGCTGCGAATTACTCAGTAGCCGTTCACGCATCGAACGGCGGTTCCGCGCAGTTGACTCGGGTTCGCGAGCAGGTGTCTCAGGGCGCTGGTTCGGCTTCGGCGTCCACGGGGACGCGCAGGAGGCCGGTCACGTCGCCATCGGCCGAGCGAATCACGACCAGGTCGTCGGCGGCGAGTTGGTCGATGCTGGCGATCTGATAGAGGCGGAGCGTGCTGAGGAAGCGCACGGTGAGTTCACGGCTGCCATTGCGGATGATGAGCGTGCCACGAGCTGATGCTGCTTCGTCTTCCTGCTCTTCGAGCTGAACGCTGACCAGTTCGCCACTACCGAGGACCTGGCCGCGCAGTGAGGTGGAGCCGAAACCGGAGAAGCCGCCGGGCGAATTGAAGGCACCGGCAGGCGGGCCAGAGAACAGTTCTGGATCGGCGATGGTCAGTTCGGCCACTGCGGGCTCGCTGGCGTGCTGTGCCGTGCGTACGCCGAGGAATCCGCCAGCGACGACTGCCGCGCCGACGCTGAGGACTACGAACCAGGTGAGGACTCGGGAGGCGATGTTCACGGCTGCACCTCCCCATCGAAGAAGACCACGCCGCTGATGACGCGTTCGGTTGAGGTGCGCTCGCCGCCGAGGTTCACGGCGGTGCCTGTGGCGACGGTTGCCGGTTCTTCCAGTGGCAGCAGCGCTTCGAGCGTGATGCTGGCGAGTGGTAGCTCAAGCATGCCGGATTCAGTCTCGACGGTAACCGTCGTCTCGCTCACCTCGCGAACGGTGCCGGAGATGAGGTTGCTATCACGCGGGAGTTCGGCGGAGCGGTCGATCACTAGTTCGATGAGGTCACGCTGAGGGTCATATTGATAGACATAACCAATGCCGAAGGAGATGCCGAAAGCGACGATCAGCGAGATCGCGTAGATGGCGATTGAGCGGGGAGTGGGCACCGTTCAGCCGGCCTAGTCGCCGAGCTGCGTGTCGTAGCCGAGGGCGCGCAGTTCCTCGACGTACTCGGCGCGCCAGCCTGGGTGCGGGATCCGGCGCTGGCGGGCGCGGAATTCGAGGTGGTAGCGCAAGTACTCGGTCTCCAGCCGGTCGCGCCAGATCGATTCGTCTTTGAAGACCTCGGGGGCGACCTCTTCGAGGCCCTGGGAGAGGTCCTCGGTAGTCAACTCGAAGTCATCGCGCCAGAGGTCCGCGATGTAATCGAGCGCGTCCTCAAGGTCCCGACGGCAGTCGAGCATGTAGGTCTCAAGCATCTGGTCGGCATCGGCGGGGCTGCCGGGGAGGCGCTCCTCGCCGGCACAGGCTTCACAGAGGGTGATCAGCTTGCGGGCCTCGCATTCGTCGCCACGAGGACAGTCTTTGTGACGGGGCGCGAAGCGGTTGAGCGTGGGGCGGCGCGAGTAGGCGACCATCAACTCAGGGTGGTCTTTGCTGCAGCGCGGACAAGTCAACCGATCTTCGAAGATCTGGTTAATCGTCTCTTCCCAGTTGATCTGCATCTGCGCTCCTCGACGCTCGATCCTAAGGCGCAGCGCGTTCGTGTCAACGAGGAAGGGGTTGACGCTCGTGTTCGCGTCGGCCTAGAGGTCGGTGGCGTAGCCGCTGGTCTGACCGGGCATCTCTTCAACATCGACAGCGAGGCGGCGGATGTTGGCGTGTCCGCCCTCGCGCAGTCGCTCGATCGCCTGTCGGGCGATCCACTCGGCGAGCAACTCGGCTGTCGAGTTTTCGATCGGGAGCGCGACCACGTCCTGCTGCGGAAAGCGGTATTCGCGGTCCTGGAATCGAATCAGCCAGCTTCCCTCGATCAGTTTGCTCTCAAGCTGTGGCGACTTTGCCTGGAGCAGGAAGTGGTGGTCTAACTCCTCGCAGGCTTCACGCATGTAGCGCTTGAGCGCGGAGAAATCGATCACCCAGCTGTCGTCAGTGAGGTCGCCTTCGACGCGGGCACTGACGATGTAGTTGTGGCCGTGCAGCGGTTCTAGTTCGTCGCCGAGCGTGGCCATGTGCGCGGCGGCGAAGCGCAGGCGTACGCCCTGGACGGTGACATGACGCTGCTCACTCATGGCGCCTCCTGTGGTGGGTCGCCGGAAGAGCGACCCGACCAGAACCAACAAGGGCAGCCCGGAGGCTGCCCTTGAAAGCAGTCGAACGATGACAGTCTAGATGGCCATCGTCTGGAAGATCTCGTCCACGGAC
>JABIST010000245.1 GCA_018700215.1 Dehalococcoidia bacterium
CTCGCCGCAGTCGCGCGCGATGAATGCCCGCCGCACCTCCTGCCCCAGCTCCGTCCGCACCGGGATGTTCTGCAAGTTCGGGTCGTTCGAAGACAGCCGCCCCGTCGCCGCCGTCGCTTGCGAGAACACCGTGTGCACCCGGTTCGTCCGACGATTCACCTGTAGCGGCAGCGAGTCCACATACGTCGATTTGATCTTGCTCAGCTCGCGCCAGCGCAGCACCGCATCGATCACTGGGTGCACGTCGCGGATCGGCTCCAGCGCGTTCGCGTCTGTCGTGTAGCCCGTCTTCGTCTTCCGTGTGTGAGGCAGCCCCAGCTCCTCGAACAGCACCTGTGACAGCTCCTGGGGCGAACCGATCTTGAACTCGTGGCCCACCGCGTCGAACGCCTCACGCTGCACCAGCGCAATCCGCTCCACCAGGTCTACCGAGAGCTTCGTCAGCACGGAGCTGTTGAGCGCCACCCCAAACTGCTCCATCCGCGCCAGCACCGGAATGTGCGGCAGGTCGATATCCCGATACACCGAGTCGAACTCGCTCTCCTTCAACTCCGTGTCCAGCAACCCGGCCAGCCGGAACGTCAGGTCCGCGTTCATCGCCGAATACGCCAGCACATCGTCGACTGAAGCCTCCGAGAACGGAATCGCCTTCTTGCCGGTGCCCAGGAAGCTCTTCGGCTCGATCGTCTCCGCACCAAGTCGATTCAGAGCCAGCCGCTGTAGCGACATGTTCAGATCACCCAGCAGATAGGCGGCCACCTGCGTGTCGAAGTCGATCGACTGCGTCCACGTGCCACCCTCCGTCTCCGCCAGCGCCAACAGTCCGAACTTCGCGTCGTGCCCAATCCGCTCCAGACCCGGCTCGCTGAAGAGCGGCAGCAGCGCCTCGAACACCTCAGCCCGCGCAAGCTGCTCGATTGCCACCGCCTCCGGCGCGTCGTCGTCCCCCATCAGCGATTGCTGCTGGCCCTCCGGTACCGCCGGCGCATGCCCGAACGGCACGTACCACGCCTTGCCGTCCTCGCAGGAGATGCTGATCCCCACCAGCGAGTCCGCTGCCCGCATCGGGTGCGAATCGTTCGCCACCACATCGAACGCGAATCGCCCCGCCTTCGTCACCATCTTCACCAGCGCCTTGAGCTGCTTGCTCGTCGTCACCGCTTCGTACGCACCAACCTCAGCCGCCGGCCCCACCGACGCAGCGTCCGAGCTCTGGCTCGAGTCGGGCAGTCGCTTCATCAGCGAGCGGAACTCCAGCTCCTCAAACAGCTCCAGCACCGCGTTCCGGTCGTAGTCGTGTAGCTCCGCGCCCTCCAGCGTCAGTTCAAGCTCCGGCACGTCGAGCACAATCGTCGCCAACACCTTCGAGAGCTTCGCCTCATCGATCCCCGCGGCCAGCGCCTTCTGCGCGCGCGGCGGCGTCAGCTCGTCGACGTGCTCGATCATGTTCTCCAGCGTGCCCCACTCGGCAATCAGCGCCTTCGCACCCTTCTCGCCAATCCCCTTCACCCCCGGAATGTTGTCCGAGGTGTCACCCATCAACGATTTGAAGTCGATCATCTGGCGCGGCTCGAAGTTCCAGCGGTCCCGCACCGCCTCCTCGTCGTACATCACGTAGTCGCGCTGGTACGGCCGGTACATGTACACGCGCACGTTCTCATCCACAAGCTGAACAATGTCGTTGTCCATCGTCACAATGATCGTCTCAATGCCTCGCTCGGACGCCTGCTTCGCGAAGGTGCCCAGCACGTCATCAGCCTCGTAGCCGGGCCGCTCCACCAGCGGGATCTGGAACGCCGCCAGCAGCTCTCGCACCCGATCAAACTGCGGGATCAGGTCGGGTGGCGTCGCGTCACGATGCGCCTTGTACCGCTCATCCATCTCCTTGCGAAACGTACCCCCCGCGGCGTCCCAGGCCGCGATGATGTGCGTCGGCTTCAGCTCGTTGATCACCGTCAGCAGGCTGTTCGCGTAGCCGAACACCGCCGCCACCGGCTCGCCAGTCCGACGGATCGTCAGCACATCCTTCATCGCGAAGTAGGAGCGGAAGATGATCCCGTGCGAGTCAAGGATCACCAATCGGGGTGGGCGTCCGTCCTCGCCCTGGTCGCTGCTGGTGGGAGGGGTGGCAGGTGCCTTTGATGTAGGAGTCACTCGGGGAGTATAGCCCTCACCCCAGCGTGATTCGCTGGACTCGTCCCGAGCTGATCGCCCACGTACACTGCGCCCGATGACCAGATACCGATCTCTGCCCGTACTGGCCTTGAGGCGCATGGCCGGTAACTGGCGCCTGCTCTCCAGCGTCGTGCTCGGCACCATGATCGCTGGTGCGATTCTCTCCGCCACCGTCATCTATTCCGATGCGATTCGTGACCTCGGCCTCGACTTCGCTCTCGAACGTCGCGACCCAACCAAGCTTGATGTCTGGGTCTCCCGCAGCACTCAGACAGTCAACAGCCCCTCCTACCAACGCTCCGAGGAGTCTGTGAATCGCGCGGTCACCAGCGCACTCCGCGGCACCTTCGTCAGCCTCGTCCGCGGCGGCTCCAGCGCCACCTTCTACCCCGTCACCCCCGGTCGCGTTCCCAACCTCGATGACGACACCCGCCCTCGGGCCAACCTGCTCTTCCGCTCCGATATCGAGCCCTATGTTCGCATCATCGAAGGCTCGTTCCCGGATCCGGTGCCGCCCGATTACGACCAGCCCCTGCCCGCCGCAATCGGCCTCCAGACCGCCGAGTTGAATGGCCTCGCTCTCGGCGACACCTTCGACCTCTTCCCGTTCTGGGACGATGAAGCTGCTCCGCTCACGGTCACCATCGTCGGGATCGTGGAGCCACTCGATCTCGACGATCGCTACTGGTCCGGCGACTCCAACGTGATCGATGCCCCCAGCCGCTCCTGGGAGACCTACCTCTTCCACGTTCCCGAAAGCACCTTCTTCGGCTACGTCCCCGCCCGCTATCCCCAGATCGTCGCGGACTACGATGGCTACTACGAGGTCGACCTCGACGCGCTCGACTCGCGCAACGCCGTCCCAATTGCCGATGGGCTCACCGCCCTCGCCCGCGATCTCAATCAGACCGAGGAACGCACCCGCTCTCAGACCGAGCTGATCGACGTCCTCCGCACCTACGACGAAAAGCTCTTCTTCACCCGCATCCCGCTCTTCGTGCTGCTCCTTCAGATCGGCGGCATCGTCGCCTACTACCTCGTCATGGTCAGCACCATGCTCACCGAACGGCAGACCGCGGAGATCGCCACCCTCCGTTCCCGAGGCGCCACCACTGGCCAGCTCCTCGCCCAGTACGGGATCGAAGGCCTCATTCTCGCCGCCGTCGCCCTCGTCACTGGTCCCCCTATCGCTGCCGCCGTGATCTCCGCCCTCGGCCCCACCCCGGCGTTCGCGGCGCTCTCTGGCGGCGGGCCACTGGAGGTACACATCACCCTCCAGTCCTACGTACTCGCCGGTGTGGGGGCCCTCATCGCATTCGGCGCCTTGGTCATCCCCGCCTGGTTTGCCACCCGCACCACCGTCGTCGAATTCAAGCGCAACACCGCCCGACCGAAACCCACCCCGGCCTTCCTCCGCTACTACCTGGATGTCGCTCTGGTGCTCGTCGTCGCCCTCGTCTTCTGGCGCCTCTCGCAGCAAGAGCAGCTCTTCACCGAATCGCTCTTCGGTGAGACGCAGGCCGATCCGTTCCTGCTCGCCACGCCCGCCGTATTCATGGTCACCGTCGGCATCGTCTTCCTGCGCCTCTTCCCGCTAGTGCTCAGGGCCATCGGTTGGCTCGTCGGCTGGACCAGCAGCGTCGCCGCTGTGATCAGCGTCCGTTCCCTCGTCCGCAACCCCACGCACTACACCCGCCTCGTCCTGCTCCTCATGTTCGCCACCGGCGTCGGCATGTTCGGCGCCACCTTCTCCGCCACGCTCGATCACTCCTACGCCGACCGTGCGGATTACCAGGTCGGCACGGACATACGCGCCGTCGATCTACGCGCCGTCGAGGGTGGCAACCAGGCACTCCTCGAAGCGATCGACACCGTCCCGGCGGACGATGCCATGGCCGTGATCCGCGTGGGCGGCTCGCTCGATGCACTCGGCCGCTTCGAACGCATCGAGGTCGTCGGCGTCCAACCCGAGAAGTTCGCGGACGTCGCCTTCTGGCGCAGTGACTTTGCCGACGAATCGCTCGACGACATTCTCGCCACGCTCGCCGCCAACGAGCCTCCGGCCCGCGCCGGCGTCCCACTCCCCGACGATGTCCAACAGGTCGGCCTCTGGGTCAAAGCCCCCGACCTGCGAGGTGGCTTCAACCTCAGCCTCTCCCTCCGCGGTGCCGACGGCGTTCGAGGTGAATACAACCTCGCGTTCCTCCGCCCCAGTGACCCCGTCACCGAAGAGTGGCTCTTCTACAGCACCAGCCTGCTCCAGCAGCGTTCCCGCACCGGCCGCTTCCTGGCCGCCGAACCGCTCATCCCGCCGATCACCGTCGAGGCGGTCCTGCTCTCGACATCCAGTCGCATCGCCGCCGCTTCCGGCACGGTGCTCGTCGGCCCGCTCCTCACCACCAGCACGGCGGCCCCCCTCGATCTACCCCCTGGCTTCGCCACCGGATCATTCGAAGATGGCACCGTCGTCACCGATTTCACTGACCCACGCTACGAACCGCTCCAGGGCCAAAGCTCTATCGTGAGCGACGACCAGCTCACCGAGTCCACCGACGCGCCCCCCGGCGTCGAGCGTGTTGCCCGCCTCCAGTGGTCGGCCCCACGCCGTGCTGCTCAAATTCACGGCATCCGAGAGCGCATGGACCCCACCCCGGCACAGCTCTACATCTCCACCGAGGCCGCCCAGCGCCTCGAACTCCGCATCGGTGAGACAGTGCGCTTCTCCGCCTTCTCCCGCTTCCACACGGGCGTCTTCGCCGGGACACTCGATCTCTTCCCCACCTTCCCCGTCGGCGAGCGCAGCGAGGCGCTCGTCTTCGTCAACGCCAATCGACTCATCCAGAGCGCCGAGGCCACCCAGTCGGACCGCCCGCCCCGCTTCAACGAGTTCTGGTTCACCACCTCAGACCACGACGTGACCGCTGAGGCACTTGGAGTCCTCGGCGCCGCCACCATTCACGATGGCGCGGCCACACTACTGGAGCAGCAGGAAGACCCGCTCGTCGCAGCCGGTTGGAAAGGCATCCTCGCCATCTCCTTTGGCGCCGTGTTGCTGCTCTCTGCCATCGGCTTCGTCGTCTACTCCTACCTCAGCGCGCAGCAGCGCGGTCTAGAGTTCGCCATCCTCCGCACCCTCGGCTTCTCCCGCTTCCAGGTCTTCACCGTCGTCTTCGTGGAACAGTCCTTCATCGTGTTCGCCGGGATGGGCCTCGGCACCGTCGTCGGCCTCCGCGTCGGCCGCCTCATGATGGAGTTCCTCGGCACGGACGAACGCGGCGCAGAAGTCATGCCGCCCTTCTTGCTCGCCGTCTCATGGCCAGAGATATTCACGGTGTGGGGTATCCTCGGCGCGGTCTTCGTCGTAACCATCGCTGCCGTCGTGTTGCTCTACCTCCGTCTCGAAATCCACCGGGCATTGCGAATCGGCGATGCGTAACCGAATGAAGAGTGCCTGATGGTCAACCAACCGAACTCGACCAGCGCTGACGAAGCGCCCTATATCTACTGTGAAGACCTCTTCAAGATCTACAAATCCGAAGAGCTGGAAGTCGTCGCGCTCCGTGGCCTCGATCTCAGCGTTCGCAGCGGCGAGATGATGGCCATCGTCGGTGCCTCCGGCTCCGGCAAGTCCACCCTCCTCAACATCCTCGCCGGACTCGATCAGCCCTCCGCAGGACGCGTCACCGTCGGCACCCGCGACCTGCTCACCGCCACCGACGAAGACCTCGTCGATTACCGCCGCTCCGAGGTCGGCTTCGTCTGGCAGCAGACCGGCCGCAACCTCATCCCCTACCTCACCGCCGTCCAGAACATCGAGGTACCGATGATCCTCGAGGGCCGCTCCCTCAGCGCCGCCCGCGAACGCGCCGGTCACCTCCTCAATGCCGTCGGCCTCGCCGAAAAACGCGACCGCAAGCCCACCGAACTCTCCGGCGGCGAACAGCAGCGCGTCGCCATCGGCGTCGCCCTCGCCAATGACCCACCGCTGCTCCTCGCCGACGAACCCACCGGCGAACTCGACAGCGCCACCGCTGACGAGGTCTTCCAGGTCTTCCGCCACCTCAACGCGGACACCGGCGTCACCATCGTCGTCGTCACCCACGACCGCGAAATCACCGCACGCGTCGACCGCGTCGTCGCCATGCGCGACGGCCGCACCAGCACCGAACTCGTCCGCCACGTCCAGTTCTCACGCGGTGCTGGCGAGACAATCGAAGAGTTCGCCGTCGTCGACCACTCCGGTCGCCTCCAGATCCCGCGCGAATACCTCGATCAGCTCGGCATCGAACGCCGCGCCCGCGTCGACTACGTCGACGGTCACGTCGAAGTCCGCCCCGAGCACGAACCAGATCAGGACGAGCCGCCATGGAAGCGCCGATGACCAATCCCTCAACGAATTCAACCTCGGACCTGATGGTCGAAGTGCGCGGCGTCAGCCGGGAGTTCCGGACGGCGGGCGTCGTCGTCCACGCCGTCCAGGACGTCACCATCGAAGTCTCACACGGCGAATTCCTCGCCATCATCGGACGCTCCGGTTCAGGTAAAACCACGCTCCTGAACATCATCGCCGGCCTCGATAAACCAACCGACGGCACCGTCTCCATCGACGGCAACGACATCACTCGCTACGGCGATGCTGAGATGACTGAGCTGCGTCGCCACAAGATCGGCTTCGTCTTCCAGTCCTTTGGTCTGCTCCCACTACTTTCCGCTGCCGAAAACATCGAACTCGCGCTCCGCATCGCCGGCGTCGGACTCCGCGAACGCAACCGACGCACCAATGAACTACTGGACCTCGTCGGCCTTGGTCCGCGTTCGGGCCACCGACCCTACGAACTCTCCGGCGGTGAGCAGCAACGCGTTGCCGTCGCCCGCGCCCTCGCCAACGAACCCCCACTGTTGATCGCCGACGAACCCACCGGCGAACTCGATTCCACCACCGGTGCGCAGATCTTCCAGCTCCTGCGTGACGTCGCCGCCTCTGGCGTGACCGTCATCACCGCCACACACGATCCTTTCGTGATCGAGCATGTCGACCGCGTCGTCGAAATGTCCGATGGCGCCCTGGTCCCCCGAGACGAGCAGCTCGCTCCCACCCGCGGACGTTAACTTGCCCCTGCTCCACATCGTCGCCGCTGAGCTGCGGGACGACGCTCCACCCGAGGCCGTCCAGCAAGCGCTCGCCTACGCCCGTGGCCTCGCAGCCGCCCACGGCGTTCGCGCCGCCCGCTGCGGTCGCTCGGACACCCAGCTCCTCGCCGCCGTCTGGCTCGATGACGCCGCCGCACTCGAGCCGTTTGCGGCGTCCCAGGAGCACATGAGCTTTGTCATGCGCGGCCTCGCCCCCGCCATCACCGGCATGTGGAGCGCCTCCGTTGCCACCCAGGGGCCGCCACCCGCGCAGGAGACCTCCGGCCGCTCTGACTCACTCTGGCTCTTCGCCGTCCCCCAGTTCGAGGGTGTGTTCGAATGGGAAGTGCGCCGGCTGCTCGATGACGTCGCGACCCTGCCGGGATCTGTCTGGGCTGGCCCCACGATTGAAGAGCGCGAACGCTATCGCGCTGGAGGCGCCGTGCTCCTATCCCACGCCGAAGTTCGCTCCTTCCAGGAATCGCTCGCCGCCGCACGCGCTGGCTGGGGCAATCTCGCGGATCACCTCCAGCAGACCGATACAGTTGCGCTGTCCAGTGATGAAAACGCCCGATGACTCGCCGTAACGACTGCCCGCTCCCGCTCCACAGCGAGCA
>JABIST010000284.1 GCA_018700215.1 Dehalococcoidia bacterium
CCGGGCCCCGGGCGTCCGCTGTACGGTGACACGCACACCCGCATCCGCTACCGTCGCCCGCGCCGCAGGGCGCGGATCGCGTGCCAGCACTGCCGAGGAGCCCTTGATGACCACTGCCGCCGAAACGCTGCGCTTCACCAGCGATCCTCAGATTGATGGGCGCGTCTCCGAGCGCAGCTTCGAGGTGATGCGCGACGGCAGTGCGATCCCCGGCATCCTCTGGACGCCGGCCACCGTGGACCGCGCGGTCCCGCTGGTGCTGATGGGCCACGGCGGCAGCGGCCACAAGCGCAACGAGCGGATGCTGGATCTCGGCATCCGCTTCGCCCGCGACCGCGGCTTCGCCGCAGCAGCAATCGACGGTCCCGGACACGGCGGCCGCGGTGGGCTGACGGAGACCACGGATCCCGCCTATGGCGCGATCTGGCAGCGCCCCAACAACGTGGCGGACATGGTGGCGGACTGGCAGGCGACGCTGGATGCCCTGGGCGAACTGGACGCGATCGACTCCGCTCGCATCGGCTACTGGGGGATGTCGATGGGGACGATGTTTGGCATGCCGTTCGTGGCGGCGGAGCCTCGAATTCGCGCCGCAGCCCTGGGCAAGGCCGGGCTCACTGGCAGTAGCGTGGACCGCAGCGACATTGCTCCGCACTTCCGCGCGTCCGCACCTAACGTCACCTGCCCCACCTACTTCCACGTGCAGTGGGACGACGAGCGGTTCGACCGTTACAGCTCGCTCTTTCTCTTCGACATGCTGGGCACGGCGGAGAAGGAGCTACACACCTTCCCCGGTCTGCACGCCGTCACGAGTCCCGAGGCGCTCGAAGGTTCCATCGCCTTCCTCGCCCGTCACCTCACCGCCTGACGGGGTACGCGGGGGCTCACCGACGCCGGTAGTGCTGCCCGGTGCTAGCGTGATCGTCTGACCTCAGCCCAACGCCATCGAGGCCCGCCAAGCATGTGGACACGCGGTTTCATCGTTCTCTGGATTGCCATGCTCGTCGCCATGGCTGGCATCGGCATGGTCTCGCCGCTGCTCCCGATCTACGTCCGCGATGACCTCGGTGGCCCCGAAATCGCGGTGGCGCTGTCGTTTTCGGGGCTGGCGCTCGCACAGCTTGTGGCGTCGCCGTTCGTCGGGCGGCTGGGCGACTACATCGGCACGAAGCCGTTCATCGTCACTGGCTTCCTGATCTACTGCCTCGGTGCTGTGGGCTATCTCTTCGCCGATAACTGGCAACTGGTGATCGCGTTCCGGATGATCACCGGATTCGGAGCCGCCAGCGTCTTCCCCATGACCCTGGCCTATATCGGCCGCCTCGCCCCACCCGGTCGAGAAGGCGCCTTCATGGGCACCTTCTCGGTGTCGCAGATCCTCGGCTTCGGTGTCGGTCCGCTGCTAGGCGGCACGATCCGCGACGCCTTTGGGTCGGAGAATGCGTTCTTGACGATGGCGATCATGCTGGGAGCTACCGGGCTGGCCACGCTGCTGTTCTTGCCACCAGATCGGATGGAGAGCGACACCAGCGAGAGCCAGTCCGAGCAGCGACTGCCGCTGATGCAGGTGGTCAAACTACCGCTGGTTCAGGCAGCGATCTCAATTCAATTGCTCATCGCGCTCGGGTTCGGCGCGAGTTTCTCTTTCCTTGCGATCTTCGTGATCTCGGAAGAGGGGCTTGGCACCGGGAGCGCGATGTTCGTGGGCATCCTCTTCGGCGCGCGTTCGATCATCGGTGCAATCATGCAGCCGATTGCCGGGCGTGCCGCGGACCGTTACAACCGAGTTGTGCTGGTGGTTACCGCCTTCAGCATCTCCGCACTGGGACAATTTTTCATCCCCAGCGTCCCCCGCGACCTGGTGGAAACCTCCTTCTTCGGCACGGCGCTGGTGATCGCCCCGTGGCTACTCGCGCTGATGATTGGGGTGGGACTCGCCGAGGCATTCGCGATGCCGGCATCGCAGGCGATCTTCGTTAGCGTGGGTCGCTCGGTCGGGATGGGTTCGGTGATGGGATTGAATCAGATGGGAGGCTCGATCGGCTTCCTGTCTGGCTCGCTGATCGGCGCTGTTGTCGTCTCGAACTTCGGGATCGACGGCGTCTTCCGCTATGCCGGGATCGTCAGCTTCCTGGGTGCATTCGTCTTCCTGCTCCTGATGCGACGTGCCGCTGCCGAGCTGCGCGCTGCCGAGTCGCTCCCGGCACCCGAAGCCTCACCCGGCATCGCCAGGAGCTGAGCGACCAGGCATCTCTGGCAGTTCGCACTTGCGCCACCTCCCGTCACACACGACCATCGGCTCGGCAGTCCCTGAGCAAGCGAGGAGCCCCATGGCGAAGATGACCGACACTGAGCGCCACGAGTTCCTGAACGAGCCGCGCATCGCCGTGCTCTCCACGATCTCTGCCGAGGGGACTCCGGTTTCGATCCCGATCTGGTTCGAGTGGGACGGCGAACACGCCCGCGTCTTCACTGGCATCGGTTCGCCGAAGATCCGGCGTATCGAAGCGAACCCCGCTGCCTCGCTGCTGGTCTCGAATCCAACTGGTGAGCCGGAAGCCTGGGTGCTGATCGAAGGAACGATCTCCATCGAAACGGACGGCGGCTTCGAGCTTGCAGAGCGACTGGCACTCCGCTACTGGGGGCTCTCCGAGCCCGTACATGCGCAGACCGTCGACGAGTGGCGTACGGCGGCGGCCACGTTGCGATTGCTGGAACTCACGCCTACTCGCATCCGCAGCTACCTCACGGACAGCGCCAGCTAGGGTTCGTCGATTGCGAGATCAGCGAGCCGATCGATGGCCAGAGCGGGACAAGCCTGTAGGATTTGAGGAGCCGGATGGCGCGACAGAGGCGCGCGGCGACCCGACGGTGCCGGGTGGTGTAACGGTAGCACAGAGGACTTTGAATCCTTTAGTCCGGGTTCGAATCCCGGCCTGGCATCCATGAATGCGGGACACCCCACTTGTCCCAGAGGCCCTGCTCTTGTCAGACTGGCCATTGCGATCCCCGATAGCTCAATCGGTAGAGCGAGCGACTGTTAATCGCTAGGTTCGAGGTTCGAGTCCTCGTCGGGGAGCCAATTCACACTCTCAAAGCGTGATGCGTGCGGCGCTGAGTTCCTCAGCCGCCACCACCCCCTCACTCAGGGGCCGTAGATAGCACCCAGCGCCTGGGCATCGGCCACCGAGGGCACGCGCGCCGTCACGGGGCCGTTGTACATCAAGTCCAGCTCAGTGCCGCTGTGGGTCAAGCCCAACAGGTGACCCAACTCGTGGCCCACGAGGCCGCGCAAGGCTTCGATATTTGCCGCAGGGCGAGCTGATGAGTCGATGGTCCATGGGCGAAGC
>JABIST010000187.1 GCA_018700215.1 Dehalococcoidia bacterium
ATCAGGCCGGCAAAGAGGCTGAGCGAGGCCAGCAGCATCGTCGCTGACGCGAGGATCGCTGTCGGGAAGCGTGGCACGAGCCCGGTATCCAGGTACTCGAGGATCACGGGAATCGCAATCCCGATCGATCCGAGCGCCAGGAGCAAGGCGATGACGCTGAAGAAGCGCAGCGGCTGTTCTTCTTTCACCAGCAAGCCGATGGTACGGACGATCTCGAGACCATCTCGGTAGGTGCGTAGCTTGCTCTCGGAGCCGTCAGGGCGTGCCCGGTAGGCAGCAGGCTTCTCGGCGACGGGCATGCGCAGCCGGAGGGCGTGGACGGTGAGTTCGGTCTCAATCTCGAAGCCGCTACTGAGAGCGGGGAAGCTTTTGACGAATCGTCGTGAGAAGACGCGGTAGCCGGAGAGCACGTCCTTGAACCGGTCGCCGAAGAGCGATGAGATCATCCTCGTCAAGATGCGGTTGCCCAGCTGGTGGCCGAATCGCAGCGACTCCGCGTCAACCGGCGTCCGGGCAACATTGACCATGTCGAGACGTTGGGCGACGAGTTGCTGGACGAGCCGCGGTGTCTCGGCGGCGTCGTAGGTGTCGTCGCCATCGATCATGACGTAGACATCGGCTTCGACGCTGGCGAAGAGACGACGGACAGCGTTGCCCTTACCGGGGTGAGGCTCCTTGAGCACGATCGCGCCTGCCTCGCGTGCGCGACCGGCAGTCTCGTCTGTCGAGGCGTTGTCGCAAACATAGATCTCGGCGTTTGGGACAGCCCGCCTCAGGTCGGCAATCACCGTGCCAATAGTCGCGGCCTCGTTGAAGCAGGGAATGATCACCGCCACGGCAAGTGCTGACTGGGGGCGTGGAGCCAACGGGGTCGGCGGCTCGAACTGTGCCTGGGTCATCGGTCACTCCGGAACTCGTAGAGGCGGAATCGTTGATCCGCTGTGCCATATGCCGTCAACGATAGCCACTCTGGAGCATCGTCATCGATCAGGCGTTCATACAGGCTCTGTCCGGGTGTTCCCGCACTGAAGAAACCGGCCTCGTTGGGTGTGTCGCAGACGAGAGCGAAGCGGGTACCGCGCTCCTCGGCGAGCTGGCGGCTCCGGTCGAGATCGCTGGAGGAGAAGAAGTCATAGACATCCAGAATGCCGCGCCCGTTGCGGTGGTAGGGGCCGGCGACGATGGCGGAGTCCGTGCGATAGAGCAGCTCGGGTCCGAAGTCGATATGGGCGAAGACGACGGCATCGGCGGAGTTGGGCTGGCTGTTGATGGCGGCAGCAGCGGCACGGAGATCACATTCCGTGGCGGTATCTGCCGCACCTTCGGCGTCGGAGCTTGTCGCGACGACGAGGCTGCCGATGAGCATGAAGCCGACGATGAAGAGCGGCGCCGTGATCGCCCAGGTAATCCGTCTGAGAATGGGCAGACGGATGAGAGTGGCCCAATCGCGCATGCGACCGAGGATCTGGGCGCTGACGATGGCGAGCGGGATGCCAGCGAACGGAGCGAACCGGACGTGCCAGAGTGCGAGCACGAAGTAGGCGAGGAAGAACAGCGCGAGCGTCGCCCACGCTAGCGAGGTCGGGTCGTGGCGGGTTCGCCATGAGACGGCGAGGACGTACGGCAGCGCGATCAGTGCTGGGCCAAGCGCGATCAAGAGCCAGCCGAAGGAGGGGAGATCCGTGGGGAGCAACGGTTCCAGCTCGGACACATGGTCAAGCCAGATCGGGATGAGGCGTGGGTCGACCTCGGCGCTCGGTCCTTCGATCAGGCCGCGGAAGGCAACGAGCAGTGCCGCGGTGGCGACCGTGGCGACGGGAATGGCTCGCAAGAGACGGGCACGGTCGGCGGTGGTTCGCCGCTCGATCCACTCGAAGGCGAGCGCGACGAGCAAGACGGCGAGTCCAGCAGTGAGGTGCGGCAGGGAGACCTTGTCGTACTCGGTGGCGAGCCAATCGGCTGGAAGTCGTTCGACCAGGAGCGCGACGGCGACCAGGGAAGTGAGGCCGAGGGCGTAATGGCGCAGCAGCCTGGCGGGGATCGCGCCTCGGAGCCAGGCGAGGCCGAGCACCGTGACCGCGAGGCCGGCGACGATGGTCATTTCGGGGCTGACCCAGATGCCGAAGCCGGCAACGGCGCCAGCAGTGACAGCGGTACGACGGGACACGGACAGGCGCTCGTGGTCGAACAGCCGCAACAACAGACCGAGTTCGAGGGCGAGCGCGAGGAGCTGCAGCGAGTGGTGGTCTGCCTGTCCCGGCATCACCTGGAGGAGAACCATCGGTTGGACGACGAGAACGATGCCAGAGAATCGAGCCCGCTGTGCGCCCAGCAGCGGCGTCGCTGCCCAGACGACGACGAATAACGTCGCCAGGTGCATGAGCGGCGACACGACGATGCCCGCGGTCAACAACGCATCCCTGAATCCAATAAACGGGGCCAGCGGCGCCGCCATCAGGATCAGCAAGACATCGAGCGGGCGCGTCCAGTGCAGCTCATCGCCGAAGGGGGCGTTGGATCGCTCGATCACGATATCGAACCAACCACCGCCATCAATCAGTTCAGTGACACGAACCAGGCGCATGTAGGGGTCAGTGCCGAGGAGATCGCCATCAATCGATCCCCCGAGGACGAGGAGGAGCGAGTGCATGCTCGCCCAAACCGCCGTGATGGCGAGGATCGGGAGCCATTTCTCAACGTGCGATCGTTTGGCAGGCATCCGGTTAATCGTCGGTAGCTCGGGCGCGTGAGGCATCGGTGAATCACCGATGCCTCACCGGTGGTGCTGTCACTGCCGCAGCGGGCGGCCTGCGATAGGATAAGCCGCCGTAGGCCGGATTTCACGGAGTTGCGCTCCCGCGACGCTGCTCGCCAGGTCGATTCCAGCCTCGAAGGGACCCATGCAGCAATCGGATTCGAGCGAGCCGAGCGACACGATCCTCCAGGTCAACGGCCTGGTGAAGCAGTTCGGCGGCAATCGTGCGGTCGATGGCGCGACGTTTGATGTAGCACGAGGTTCGATCACGGGGTTGATCGGTCCGAACGGCGCGGGCAAGACGACGTGCTTCAACTGCATCGCCGGGGCGCTGCGGCCGGACGGTGGTCGCGTGACGTTCGAGGGTTCGGAGATCACCGGGCTGCCGCCATACCGGGTATTCGACCGTGCGCTGACTCGGACATTCCAGATTCCTCAAGAGCTGGGCGCGATGAGCGTGCTGGAGAATCTGATGCTGGCGCGTGGTGATCAGGCGGGCGAGCGGCTGTGGGAGTCGTGGCTGCGACCGGGCAAGGTGGCGACGCAGGAGCGGGCGCTGGAGGAGCGGGCGTTTGAGCTGCTGCAGCTCGTGGATCTCGACGAACTGGCGTACGAGGTGGCATCGAGCCTGTCGGGCGGGCAGCGGAAGTTGCTGGAACTGGCGCGGGCACTGATGGGGAACCCTCGGATGATTCTGTTGGACGAGCCGAGTGCGGGAGTGAATCCGACGCTGGCTCGGAAGCTGGCGGAGCACATCCAGATGATTCAGGAGCGGCTGGGAATCACGTTCCTGGTAATCGCGCACGACATGGATGTCATTGAGCGGCTCTGCGACACGGTGATCGTGATGACCAGTGGGCGGGTGATGGTGGAGGGGACGCCCGCCCAGGTATTCGCGAACGTGCAGGTGCAAGAGGCGTATCTGGGGAGCCAGTACCGATGAGCCCGCTGCTGACGGTGGAGGGGGTAAGCACCGGCTACGGCGAGTTAGAGATCGTTCACGAGATATCGATGACCGTCGATTCTGGAGAGATCGTGACAATCATCGGGCCGAATGGCGCAGGGAAGTCAACGCTGTTGAAGGCGGTCGCCGGGGTACTCCCAAAGTTCCGAGGGAGCGTGAGGCTGGACGGTCGGGATGTGACTGCGTTATCGGCGCCACAGATGGTTGCCGCTGGTGCATCGTTCGTACCGCAGACGGACAACGTGTTCCCGTCGCTGTCGATCCGCGAAAATCTGGAGATGGGTGGCTTCTTGCGCAGTTCGGGAGTGAGCGAGCGTGTGGCAGAGGTGCTGGCGATGTTCCCGGAGTTGGAACGACGACCGGGCGAACAGGCATCGAACCTGTCAGGTGGGCAGCGACAGGCGCTGGCGATCGGTCGGGCGCTGATGCTCGATCCGGTGCTGTTGATGTTGGACGAACCGACGGCCGCGCTGTCACCGGTGCTACGGGAAGAAATCTTCGAACGGATTGAGGGAATTCGGGAGTCGGGTGTGGCGGTGCTGATGGTGGAGCAGAACGCGAAGGAGGCGCTGTCGCGCTCGGACCGCGGCTACGTGCTGGTGGCAGGCCGGTGCGTGCTGGAGCAAGCGGGACCTGAGCTGGTCGCGAACACGGAGGTCGGTCGATTGTTCCTGGGGTTGGACGGATCGACGGCCGACGACACCGAGGCGGGCAGCTGATGGACATTCTGCAGCTCGTCATCATCGGGCTGATCGTGGGGTCGATCATCGGGCTCGGTGCGATGGGGCTGACGCTGTCCTACGGGGTGATGAAGTTCGCGAACTTCGCACACGGTGATTTCATGACGCTGGGGATGTTTCTGGCGTACATCGTGATTGGGAACCTCGGATGGGCCGGCGGGACAATCGGACCCTTCTCGTTCGGCTGGGGGATCATTCCGGCTGCGGCACTGGCGATTGTAGGTGTGGGCG
>JABIST010000339.1 GCA_018700215.1 Dehalococcoidia bacterium
CCTCTGGGGTTTCCTCTCGGGACTGCTGATCAACCTGACGACACGCCGCCGCCCGACGATTGGTGCGGACGCGGCGATCGGCATCATCACCACCGCCAGCTTCGCGCTCGGCATCGCGCTGATCTCGCGCTACCGCACCTTCACGAGGAGCTTCGACGCGGCGCTGTTTGGCGACATCCTCGGCGTGAGCGACGGCGACCTCCTGGCGATCGCGCTGGTGGCGGTGCTGGTCGTGGTCGTGGTGATGCTGAGCTACCGCCAGCTCCTGTTCATCACCTTCGACCCCGATGTGGCGCGCTTCTTCGGCGTGCCGACCGGCTGGATGGACGCGCTGTTCTCGCTGGCGCTGGCTGGCACGGTGGTGGTTTCGATGCAGGTGTTGGGCGTGACGATGATCGCCGCCGCGATCGTGATCCCGCCGATCGTTGGGCGGCTGCTGACTGACTCGTTCCATCGGATGGTGCTGATCTCGGTGGTGACCGGCGCGGCGAGCGGCCTGCTGGGCATCTATGTGAGCTGGTACGCCGATGTCTCCTCGGGCGCGACGGTGGTGTTGGTCGCGGTCGGCTTCTTCGTCGTGGCGCTCGCGTACTCCTCGTGGCGTGGCCGGACGCCGCGCCTCGGCGGGATGCACGCGTAGAGGAGCGGTCGGTTCGCTCGAAGTAGGTCGGCGCGAGAGGATGGCGGCTCAACCGTCCGCCCTCGGAGAGGCCTTGCCTGGTGCTGAGCCGCCCGTTCCTGACGCTCGCATTTGCGATGTTCACGGCGATGATGGGCATCGGCATGGTGACGCCGATCCTGCCGGTCTACGCTGAGGCGCAAGGTGCGTCGGGTTACGAAATCGGGCTCGCCTTCTCCTCGTTCGCCATCGTGCAGCTCTTCATCAGCCCGTTCGCCGGGAGGATTGCGGACCGCTACGGACGCAAGCTGTTCATCGTCATCGGGCTCGCTTCGTACGTGGTGACCGCGCTCGGCTGGTACTACACAGACACCGTGTTCTGGACGATCGCGTTCCGGGCGTTCTCCGGCATCGGCTCGGCCCTGATCTTCGCGCTGCCACAGGCGTACGTGGGCGACCTCGCTCCCGAGGGCTTCGAGGGGCGCTACATGGGCGCGTTCGGCATCTTCATCGCCTCCGGCTTTGGCGTGGGGCCGCTGCTGGCGGGAATCATCCGCGACCAGTACGACATCGCCACCGTCTTCATCAGCATGGCGGTGATGTTCACCGCTGCATCCACGGCAGTGGCGGTGCTGCTGCCGAAGTCGAAGCGGATCCGCACCGGGGGTATCGACCAGCCGCCGGCGGTGCCGTGGTCGACGATTCTGAAACATCCGTACGTGCAGGGCCTCTACCTGGTGGGAACGTCGCTTGCGTTCGCGATGGGGGCGAGTTTCACGTTCGTCGCGATCTACCTTGAGGAAGAATTCGCGGCGACCGCGACAATGGTCGGCGCTGTGCTGGCGGTACAGCAGGTGACGAACGGCGCGATGCAGCCGCTCTCCGGCATGCTGGCGGATCGACTCAACCGACGGGCGCTGATCCTTGGTGGAGCGATATTGGTTTCGATTGGCTACCTGACGCCTGCGGTCGTCGACGAGTACTGGCTGATCCTCGTGGGCTTCATGCTCGGCGTCGGCATCGGCAGTTCGATCGCGCAGGTGTCGACGCAGGCGCTGCAGGTGGACATCGGACGCGGGCTGGGGATGGCGACGGTGATGAGCCTGCAGTCGACCTCGTTTGGCTCGGGCGTGCTGATGGGATCGATGCTCACCGGCATCGTCGCCGATGCAGTCGGCACACGTTGGGTATTCATCGTGGCGTCACTGGTGATCCTCGGTGGCGCGCTGGCGTTCATCCTGCGGACGGCCGGCCACCCGGTCACGCGCTTTGGCGAGCTGGAGCAGCCGCCTGCCGAGGTGGAGGCCACCTCCGGCTAGCTGTCGGGCACCCTCGGACAGGCTGTCCTGCGTGCCGAACCCGGGTACGATGCGCATCGCGTATATCGAGGGGGTCAGCATGTACACCGAATACGACGTTGGCGAGATTATCGAAGAAGACGGCGCGCTCTACACGCCGTTCTATGAGGTGGTGAACGTCCACGCCAATCAGGCGGGGGCAGTCCAGAGCGACGAGACGGCAAAGAAGGTTGGCTTCCAGGGCGGCGTCGTCCGAGGCACCGCGCACGTCCAGCAGCTCCCGCGCGTGTTGCTGGCCGGGTTCGGCCAGCGCTGGTTCGAGGTCGGCGGCTTCGCGGCGATGTTCATCAAGCCGACGTTGCACGGCGACCGGGTGCGAATTGGTCTACAGGCGCCCGAGGAGGGCGGCGCGGACGAGCAGGTGCAGCTCTGGGTGGAGCGCGAAGACGGCCTGCACCTCGTGAATGGCACCGCACAGCTCGGCGATCCGAAGGGCGCATCACTCGCTCGGCAGATGGTGTTGAACACGCACGGCGCGGACGACTGCCGCATCCTCGCGGGCCGCGAGGTGGGCATGGTGACCGATCGCGTTGAGGTGCGGCTGGACAGCGTGAAGCTGGCGGACGAGCCCTCGATGCCGATGGCGCCGGCGGAGTGGTACACGACCGCGTCACCGTGGGGCGGGCCGATCGCGAGTCCGGCGTTCGTGCCAAACGCGGCGGGGATGTCCTCGGGCGGTCTCGGTCTGAGCACCGAGGGCGTGGTGAGCATGCTCGGCTCGCAGGAAGTGAAGTACGAAGCAGGGCCGGTCTTCCTGGATCACGACTACGTGAGTGAGAGCGAGCTGGTGGCGATCGGTTCGTCGCCGAAGTCCGAGTACTCGTGGCACGAATCGCGGCTGTTGGAGCCAGACGGCACGCTGGTCGCGAAGACGCTGACGCAGATGCGGCACCTCAAGAAGTCGTCGCCGCTGTGGGTGGATGAGTTCCCGCCCGAGGGCTAATCGTGGTTGAGCTAGTTGGGACCTGATGCGTTCAACGCTGGTTGAGCGTTACGGTTGATATTGCCTGGCGACCCCCAGAACACCCGCCGGGAGACTCAGGATCTCGTGATGCCCCCACAAACGAGCGATCTTCACATTGCCAGCACGGAACCACTGGTCACACCGTCCGAGCTGGCTCACGAATTACCGGCTACCGAGCAGCAGCATCAGTCGGTGTTGTCCGGTCGCTCGCAGATTCAGGACATCCTCGAAGGCCGCGACCAGCGGCTCGCCGTGATCGTCGGGCCGTGCTCGATTCACGACGAACGAGCAGCGCTGGAGTATGCCGAGCGCCTCGCGCGCCTCGCCGAGGACGTGAAGGATCAGCTGCTGATCGTGATGCGCGTCTACTTCGAGAAGCCGCGCACGACGGTGGGCTGGAAGGGCCTGGTCTACGACCCGGACCTGGACGGCAGCCTGGACATCAGCTCTGGGCTGCACCGCGCTCGCAAGCTGCTGCTGGACGTGACCGGTATGGGCCTGCCCGCCGGCACCGAGTTCCTGGACCCGATCGTGCCGCAGTACCTCGCGGACCTGATTTCGTGGACCGCGATTGGCGCGCGCACAACTGAGAGCCAGACGCATCGCCAGATGGCGAGCGGGCTGAGCATGGCGGTGGGCTTCAAGAATCGCACGGACGGCAACGCGCAGGTGGCGGTGGACGCGCTGATCGCCTCGCAGGCGCCGCAGGCATTTCTGGGTATCGACCAGGATGGTCGGAACTGCGTCATGCACACCACCGGCAACCCGTACGGCCACATGGTGCTGCGCGGCGGCCAGGCCGGGACCAACTTCGATGGCGAAGCGATTGCCGCAGCGCAGGCGCAGCTTGAGAAGGCCGGCCTGCGTCCGCAGGTGATGGTGGATTGCAGCCACGCGAACTCCGCGAAGGACCACACGCGCCAATCGATCGCGTTCCGCGACGTGATTCAACAGCGCGCCGGGGGCAGCGAGGGCATCATTGGCCTGATGCTGGAGAGCCACCTGTTCGCCGGGAACCAGTCGCTGGACTCGGGCGAGCTGCGCTACGGCGTGTCAGTGACGGACGCCTGCATCGACTGGGGCGAGACCGAGACGCTGCTGAACGAGGCGGCAGAGTCACTGGCTGGCTCACGCACACTGGAGCCGGTCAGCGGCGACTAGCGCTGGCATGACCTCGATCTCAACGGCCCCGCGCGAGCGGGGCCGTTTGCGTATGTGTCGACGTGCCTCGTGACTATCGAGTCGCGGCCTGTGCTGCGACGGCTGCTGCTGCTGCCGCGGCGGCTTCGTCGCCACCGAGGTAGTGGTGGCCGAGGACGTTCATGTCGTCGTCAAATTCGTAGATCAATGGCATGCCGGTGGGGATGTTCAGCTCGCTGATCTCATCGTCGGGGATGTTGTCCAGATGCTTGATCAGCGCCCGGAGGCTGTTGCCGTGGGCGGCAATCAGCACGCGGGCGCCACCTTCGATGCAGGGGACGATCTGCTCGTTCCAGTAGGGGAGGACGCGGGCCATCGTGTCCTGGAGCGACTCGGAAGCTGGCGTCGCCTCGGGCAGACCGACGCTGGAGTAGCGGCGGTCGAAGCGCGGGTGGCGCTCATCGTTGTCATCGAGCGCGGGCGGTGGCGTGTCGAAACTGCGGCGCCAGAGGTAGACCTGATCCTCGCCGTGCTTCTCGGCGGTCTCGGCCTTGTTCAGGCCCGCCAGTGCGCCGTAGTGGCGTTCGTTGAGACGCCACGAGCGCTCGACCGGGACCCACATCTGCTCCAGTTCGTCGAGCGCGATCCAGAGTGTGCGAATCGCACGCTTCAGCACCGAGGTGAAGGCGTAGTCGAACTCGAAGCCGGCCTCGCGGAGCTGCTGTCCGGCGGTGAGCGCTTCGGTGCGCCCCTGCTCGGAGAGGTCGACGTCGACCCAGCCGGTGAAGCGGTTCTCGTGGTTCCAGAGGCTCTGGCCGTGGCGTAGTAGGACGACCTGATGGGTCATGACGATGCTCCGGTGGACTCCCCGCCGCCGGTCGCTCCGGCGCAGTCTCCAGTGTCTCGGGAGTCGCGCTGCCTCGCAACGTTGGGACTGGACGCAGCAAGGCCCGCACCATCTGGTGCGGGCCTTGCTGGGCGCCCGAGGCGGGTTGAGCGCCGGGCTCGGGAGTCGCAGTGACTCCTCGGGAGTGTGGCTTACTGCCGCCAGGGAAGGTGGCGGCCGCCATCGACCTGGTACCAGCCGGCGCCCTGGAAGTCGAAGCGGCCCTGGCCGTGCGCCTCGAAGTGGGTCCGCGTGCGGCGGAACTCGAGCTTGATCGCCGAGCCGGAGATTTCGAAGTCGCCGTTCAGGCCGATGAAGGTGATGCTGCCGTCATCGTTGATCCGGCGTACTCGTGCCGACACATCAATGTTGGCGTCGCCACCGATGTCCTTGACGGTCAGCGTGCCCTCGTAGGCGACGCCCTCGATCTTGCCGCGACCGGCGATCGAGACGTTGCCGATGCCGCGGGCCCGGAGCGTGTGGCCCTCGGAGAGGCGGACGACGCCGGTGTCGGTGACGCTGGGCCGGAGATCCGGTCGCACGTCGGGGCGGGTGTCGGTGACTCGGTCGCTCGCACGGGCGGTGAGCGTGCCGGGGGCGGCTGATGCGGCCGTGGGGGCGAGCGCCGCAAACATCACGGCGATGCCGAGGGCCGGCAGGATCAGGGTCTTTTTCCAGTTACGCATTGTCTTGTCTCCTCATGCTTGGGCGGAGGGGGCTCCGCTGCTGTGGGACGGTGTCCCGGGTTTCATGAGGTACAACGAGCTAACCCACGGGGCGTTTGGGTGCCAAACGTAAGAATCTGAAGAAGACCGGAAGCTGCTACTCCAGCAGCCCCTCGCGGATCGCGTCCAGACCCGCCGAGGAGACGCCGATCGATTCGAGGTAGGCGCGCGCGGAGCCGTGCTCGGAGTGGAGATGCTCCAGGAAGCCAGCGATCGCCTCGGGTGGTGCGCCGTAGAGGCGACGCTGCTCCTCGATCGTGTCACCGTCGATCGGGCGACCAGCGGCGCGGACGCGATCCATCAAGCCCTCGAGCGAGCGGTTCGAGAGGTCGTAGTCGTCGCGGATCGTGTCGTGGTCGACGCCCAGCAAGTCGAGGAGGAGTGCGAGGCTGACTCCGGTCCGGTCCTTGCCGGCGGAGCAGTGGATGATCGCCGGGTAGGTGTCCGAGTCCGCGAGCAGGTTGAACATGCTTGCGAAGCGGTCCGCGCCGTAGCGCAGATACGAGCCGTAGCGCGGTCCGGAGATGCCGCGCCCGAACTCCTCGTCGAGCTGCGCGCTGCCGCCGTCCGGGATGATCGAGAGATGGTGGTGGGCGACGGGGTCTTCGAGGATCAGCCCGAGCGTGCCCGGTCCCTCCACCTCGTTCGGGAAGCGCAGGTCGAAGACCGAGCGAACGCCGAGCTGGTCGCGGACGAGCGAAGCGGACTCTGGTGTCGCCTCGTGCAGTGCGCCCGCACGGAAGACGCGCCGCCAGCGGACGCAATTGCCCTCGGTGGTTTCGTAGCCGCCGCCGTCGCGGAAGTTCAGGACGCCTTCGACATCGATGAAGCGGGCGGGTTCGGTGGTCATGGGCTTGTCCTCGTTGGGTTGTTACTGGGATCGCAGTTGAATACGGACCAGCCGCGGCCGAGGCCGCTGGCGGAACTCTTGAAGCACTGGCCCGAGATCACGACCTGGAGGTCGCGCAGCAGGCCGGTGTAGGTGGTGGCGCCTTCGAGGAAGATGTAGGGGATCTGGCCGTCTCGGATCAACTGCTCCAACTCTTCGGGCTCGACCACCGGGGCACGCTGGTACTCGTTCCAGATCGGCAGTACCGAGGCACCGGACACCGCGATCGCCTCACCGGCATCGTTGATGCTTGAAACCGCGAAGCGGTAGCGCGCGTCCGGTAGCGTCTGGCCGACGTGGCTGGCCATCGCCTCGGCAGGCACGCTGCGCTCTCGAGGTGGGGCGACATCGGCATGGGCGAAGTCGATCGGGTTTGGCCGTGTCACCTGGCCACCCCTCGGTGCGTCGAGCGTGATCCAGAGCGAGGTAACCAGGGGCACCACGAGGATCGCCGCGACCGCGACGGGGCGGGCAACGCTGGCGACACGAGCGAGCGGTGGGAGCTGCGTGGCGAGCGCGAGGATGAACGCGGCGACGAGCCCCACCGCTGCGGCGGCGCTGATTCGGGTCTCGAACGGCGGCAGTTCGTCGTAGGTGAAGAGGGCGAATCCGAGCAGGAGCGCGACGCCGATCGGGAGCAGGAGGCCGCTCAGACGCCCTCGCGCACGCCATGCCTCGATGATGCCGACGCCTGCGAGGACGGCGATCGCGGGGGCGTAAGACTCGGTGTAGTGGGCGGCGGCGCGGTTGGAGGCACTGAAGAAGACGATGCCTGTGATCAGCCACCCAGCCCAGAACAGACCCGGTCCATGCAGCAGCCAGTCGCGCCTCCGCAGTGCCACAACGAAGAGACCGCCAAGGGCGATTAGCGCGCCGAACCCGATCAGTGGTCCGTTGCTGGCCTGCGTGAGCCGGAACAATCCTCGGTCGCCCACGCCATAGTTGAGCGCGGCGGTCACCAGGCCCTGCGTCCGCGGCACACCGGTCACCGGTACGAAGATCGCTACGTCCGAGGGCAGCACGCGCTCGAGGCCGTTGTAGCGGAAGGCCAACCCCAGCTCGGAATTCGACTGATCGTTCATCACCATCGGTCGGTCGTCAGCAGGCGTGAGTTCGACGAAGGCGACCCAGGCGAGTGAGACAGCGACCCCGACCGCTGTAGCCACGAGCACCGGCGCGACGAGCACACGCCACTGGTCGCGCCAGCTCCACGCGACGTAGACGGTGGCGGCGGGGAGGAGGATGAAGCCCTCGAAGAACTTCACGTTGAAGACGATGCCCATCAGCGCGGTCCAGGCGACGAGCAACCAGGGGCGGCGGTCCTCGACGGCGACAACAAGCAGCCAGGCAGCGGCCGCGACGAGCGCGAGCACCAGCGCGTCCATCGTCGAGTCGCGGGCTGTCGCCACCGACTCGGGGAAGATCGCGAGCACGAGCGCGGCGACGAGCCCGGCTCCGATGCCGTGGCTCCGCTTCGCACCGGCGAAGACCAGCAGCACAGCTGCGGTGCCCGCCAGCGCCATCGGCAGGATGATCGCCCAGCCCTCGAAGCCAAAGATCTTCGTCGAAAGCACCTGTAGCCAGAGCGCGAGGGGTGGCTTATCGACGTTGAGCGTGCCCGCCGGGTCGAATGCCGCGTAAACGAAGTTGTGCCACGACTCGCCCATCGAGCGAACCGCCGAGGCGTAGAAGAAGCTGCCGATGCCCGCGCGCCCCAAATCGAACAGGCGAAGGAACGCGGCGAGCGCCGTGATCGCGAGCAATGCGAAGGCCGTCGCGCCTCGGCGGTGGCGCTCGATCATCGAGAGCGGCGAGACCACCCGATCAGATCGCGACGCTGGAGTTCGCAATCAGCACGATCGTGCCATCGTCCTTCTCGATCCAGGCGAAGGCGCCTCGGCGTGACGGGTCGTCCTCGAGCGGTCCGGTGTCGACACCCTTCATCGTGAGGTGGTCGTCGGGCCAGGTGGGGTTGGTGAACTTCACGTCCAGCTTGCCGCTGTTCCAGAACTCCGGGCCGAAGTGGTTTTCCACCAGGCTGCCGATGTAGGACATCGTCATCCGCCCGCCGACCACGACCTGCTGGAACCCGAGTTCCTGTGAGGCCGCGAGGTCGGTGTGGTAGCTCTTACTGCCGTGGAAGTACTGGCCGCACATCTCCAGCGTGACCGTCGCATCGACCGGCTCGATCGGCGTGCCTTCCGGCACATTGAACTTGCGCGCGCCTTCCTTCTTCGTCGGGTCGCGGAACTCTACCTGCTCCACCGGCGCGTCGAGCAGGAACGACTGGTGGTGCCGGGAGACGACAACCGTCTTCCCGCTGGCGTCCTCGAGGTTCATCTCCGTGTTGACGACGGTGCGGTCTCGCCGCTTGTAGATATCGAGGATGCGCCCATGCGCGACGTAGGATTCGCCGGCGACCAGCGGCGCGCTCAGCTCCCATTCCTGACGCATCCAGAGGTGACCGCGATCCTGATCGAACGCACTCCAACGATGGAAGTTGTCCGCTGCGCCGGCCACCATCGTCGGCACGAGCGCGTCCGCGGGGCGAGTCTGCGCGAGGCCCTCGTAGTAGTCCGCCAGCAGCCCCTCGGTCAGCTCGAACTCGAGGTCCGGCAGGCTGCGCAGCAGCGGGCGAATAAGGTCGCTCTCGAGCAGCCGCTGCGCCAGCGCGAGCGCCTCCTCCTTCGGCGGCGGCTCATGCGGCGCGCCGTACAGCAGCGCCTTCATCGCCGC
>JABIST010000291.1 GCA_018700215.1 Dehalococcoidia bacterium
CCGCTGGCGATCAGGTCCTCGTACTCCTGGCGGGAGTAGCCGAGCAGGTCCAGGTAGACCTCCTCGTTGTGTTCACCGAGTACGGGCGGTGGGGTGCGGAGTTCGTTGGGGGTGTCTTCCATTTTGAAGAGGATGCCGGGGTGTTTGTGGGTGCCGACGCCTTGCTGGGTGAGTTCCTTGAACCACTGGCGGGCTTCGAGCTGGGGTGAGGCGAGGGCGTCCAGTTCGCTCATGACCGGGCCGGCGATGACACGGGCGGCCTGGAGGGCGTGGAAGAGTTTGAACTTGTCCCAGGACTTTGTGTACTCGCCGAGAGCCGTGTCGAGTTCGTGGCGGTGTTCGTGGCGCGCCTCGGGGGTGGCGAAGCGCTCGTCGGTTGCGAGCGCTTCGGAGTCGAGTACGCGGTTCATGGCCGCGAAGTCCTCGTCAGTGGCGACATCGATGGCGATCCACTGGTCGTCGCCGGCGGCGGGGTAGGCGCCGTGGGGGGAGTGGCTGCCGTGGCGGTTGCCCTGGGAGGCGGCGACGCGGCCGTTGAGGGTGTAGTCCAGGATCCATTCGCCGAGGATGGGGAGGAAGGCTTCGGCGAGGGGCATTTCGATCTGCTGCCCAACGCCCGTGCGGTCTCGGTGGCGGAGGGCGGAGGTGACAGCGAATGCGCCGAGGACGCCGGCGATGGCGTCAGCGGTGAAGGCATCGCCGGTGTGCTCCGGGCCGAGGTCTTCGTAGGAGCGGAGGAGGTGGTGGCCGATCATGCCTTCGACGTGGGTGCCGAATCCGCGGAAGTTCTTGTAGGGGCCGCTGAGTCCGAAGGCGGGCATGCGGAGCATGATGATGTTGGGATTGCGCTCGCGCAGGTCCTCGTAGGTGATGCCGGCTTTTTCGATGGTGATGGGGACGTTGTTCTCGACGACGACGTCGCTGACTTCGACGAGCTTGAGGAAGGTCTCGCGGCCCTCGGGGGAGGTGATGTCGGCGGTCATGGCCTTCTTGTTGCGGGCGTGGGCGTTGAAGGCGGAGCCACGGTTCCAGGGATCGGGGCCGGGATCGAGGTCTGGGGTGAGGGAGAAGGTGACGCCGTTGGCGGCCTGGATCTTTTGCACCTCGGGCGATTGGCGCTGGAGGGAGAGGCGGGAGTAGGGCTGGATGCGGTTCATCGGCTCGACGCGGATGACCTCGGCGCCCCACTCGGCGAGGACCTGGGTGACGTGGGGGCCGGCCCAGACGACGGTGACGGCGGCGACGCGGATGCCTTCGAGCGGGAGGCGGTGGGTGTTGGTGTGTCCGTTGGCGTTGTCGTTTCTTGGGGCCATCGCTAGATCACTCCTTCGGTCTGGAGCTGCTCGACTTCGGTATGGGAGAGGCCGAGGTCATTTTCGTAGATGGCTTCATTGCCCTCGCCGAGGAGGGGGGCGTGGTGGACTGGTTCGCGGGGGGATTCGGAGAGGATGAGCTGGCGGCCGGCGTATTCGGCTTTGCCGGCGACGGGGTGGTCGATTTCGTCCCAGACGCCGCGGCCGCGGTACTGCGGGTCAGTGAGGAGATCTTCGGTGGTGTAGATGGCGCCGCCGAGGACGCCGATGGCCTGGGTTTCGATCACGACTTGCTGCTTGGTGCGTTCGATTAAGTAGATCTGGTAGGAGGCCTCTACTTCGTCGATGAACTCCTGGGGCATCTGGGGGGCGGGGAGCTTCGACTCCTCGCGGTCGTTGAGGTCGTCGCGACCGATCAGCTTGAGGAAGGCGGGCCAGTAGCGGGGCGAGTGGCCGAGCAGGTTGACGTAGCCATCGCTGGCGATGCGCACGCCTCGGGCGATGGCCTGGCCGCCACCCTGTCGCTTGGAAGAGAAGCCGGTGTAGGCGGCGGCCATGGTGGAGGGGGTGCGGCGGTCGCGGAAGCCAGCCTGGGTTTCGTAGACGGCGAGGTCGATGTGGTCGCCGGCGCCGCTGGATTCGACGCGGTAGCGGGCGAGCATTGAGCCGAGGGCGGCGGAGATGCCGGCGTGGTAGTGGGCGACGTAGCCGCCGCTCTTGATGGGCTCGCGCTCCTGGGTGCCGTTGGAGTGCATGGGGCCGCCCATGGCCTGGAGGGTGATCTCTGAACCCCGGTAGTCACGCCAGGGGCCGGTCTGGCCGAAGGGGGTGATGGAGGCCATGACGAGGTCGTCGCGGCCCGCGCTGAGTGTGGTGTAGTCGAGGCCGTGCTCGGCGAGGACGCCGGGGGCGTAGTCCTCGATGACGATGTCGGATTTGGCGGCGAGGTCGCGGGCGATTTCGGCGCCGCGCTCGGTCATGAAGTCGAGGGTGATGCTGCGCTTGTTGGCGTTGAGGTGGAGGAAGAGTGCGGACTTCTCGATGTTGGGGTCGTCACCGGCGTAGGGGCCCTCGCGACGGGTGGCGCTGCCGCCGGGGCGTTCGACTTTGATGACGTCCGCACCGTAGTCGGCGAGGAGGCGGCCGGCATAGGAGCCGGCGACCCAGTCGCTGAGATCGAGTACGCGGATGCCTTCGAGTAGTTCGGCCATCTGTTTAGTTCCCGGTGAATTCCGGCGCGCGCTGTTCGACGAAGGCGCGGAAGCCTTCGGACGCGTCGGTCGTGCGGAGCAGTTCGACCTGGTAGGCCCACTCGAGTTCGAGGAAGTCGCGCATGGGCGTGTCCATGGAGCGGGCGAGGAGCTGGCGGATACGGGCGTTGCCGAGGGGCGGGCCGGCGGCGTATGAGGTGGCGACTTTGAGCGCTTCGTCGAGGAGAGTTTCATCGGGGACGATGCGGTTGGCGAGGCCGGCCTCGAGTGCGGTGGGGGCATCGATGGGATTGCCGTTGAAGAAGATTTCGTAGGCGCGGGCCTGGCCGACGATGCGGGGGAGCCAGTAGGCGGCGCCGTAATCTGAGGCGACGCCGCGCTTGATGAAGATGGGGCCGACGCGGGCGGATTCGCCCATGATGCGGACGTCGCAGCAGGTGAGGATGCCGAAGCCGGCGCCGACGGCGAAACCGTTGACGGCGGCGACGATGGGGACGCGGCATTCGGCGAAGGCGATGGCCATGCGACCGGAGCCCTTGAGCGGATCGGTGTATTCGAAGACCGGGGGCGTGGCGCCGTTGCCGCCGCGGGTGGGGTCAGTGCCGGGGGTGACCTCGGCACCGGCACAGAATGCGCGGCCGTTGCCGGTGAGGAGGATGGCGCGGACATCGGCGTCGTGGTTGGCGCGGTCGATGGCGGCGTGGAGGCCATCGCCGATGGCGCCGTTGAGGGCGTTCATCTGCTCAGGTCGGTTGAGGGTGGCGATCAGGACGCCATCGGAGGTGAGTTCGGTGAGGAATTCGTCGCTCATGGGGGAGCCTCATTACGGTTGTGGAGGGGTGAGCGCGCACGATAGCAGCTACGCCAGTGGCTCGCAGGGTGTGGGGGTAGCGGGTGCGGAAACTGAATCAAGGGTGTGGGCGGACAGGTGGAAGGTGGTGCCCCCGCCAGGATTCGAACCTGGGCACACGGCTTAGGAGGCCGATGCTCTATCCCCTGAGCTACGGAGGCGCTCTGTGCAGCGTTGTGCCGCGGGTTTCATGATAGCGGGGTCCGGCGTTTCGCCCGATGGGGGTGGCGCTGATGGGCGGCGAGTGGGTCTAGGCGACCTGTTCCGTGGGGAGTTCCAGCTCTGGGTCGGCTGGTGGGGTGGGGTCGCCTTCGATTGAGCGATCGACGTAGCTGGCGATGAAGGCGCGCTCGGTGAGCGGTTCGCCGACTGCTTCGAAGGAGCAGCCCATTCGGGCGACGAGGGTTTGAGCGACCTCGCTACGGGCGTGCTTGGCGGTGATGGGGAGGCGGAGTTCCTGGGCGGCTTCGATGGCGTCTTTGACCTGCTGGCGGGCGATGTCGCCGCTGGCGACGCCCTGGAAATCGGCGGAGACGCTGCTGACCTCGAGGGCGCGGAGCTGGCCGGGGCCGAGCTGGCGGTAGCCATCGAGCTGCGCGGCGAGACCCATGGCGCGGACGTTGCGCACGAAGTCTGTGGCGGCGGCGGGGTCACGGAGGATATGCGATTCCTCGACGGAGACGACGAGGCGGTCGAGCGAGAGGTCGGCGTTGGAGATGGCCCAGTCGATCACGGAGAGTGGTTCGGACTCGATGATTTGCTGGCGGGTGAGCGGGACGATGAGCTGTGCGGAGGGGTAGCGCTTCTGGAGCGTTTCACCGACGAACTTGCTTCCCTGTCCGACGAGCAGTTCCAACAGAGCGCGCCCAAGTTCAGGGTGCTGGTCGGTTGCGGGGTAGATGTCCTTGCCGGTGAGCAGACCGCGCTTCGGGTGCCGCCAGTAGAGGCGGGTTTCGACGGCGCTCAAGGTATTCGAATCGAGGTCGATGACCGGGCGGTAGCGGACCTCGATCTGCTTCGTCTCGAATGCGGCTGCGAGTTCGGCGGCGTTCTCGGAGCGCCACTTCGTTTTCTGGGATGCGCTGTCGCCCTGTCCCGGGAGCCAGTTGCTGGCGTTGGCACGCTGCTGCTTGCGATTGCGGGGTACGTGGTTATTGGTCTGTCTGGAGCCGTTCCATACGAAGTAGATGGCGGCGTTGATTGCCGGGCGGATGGCTTCCCAGATGCGGAGGATCAGCGGTCTGGTGACGGCCCAGAGCGCGGCCAGAACCGGTCTGGTGATTCGCCAGACGGCTGAAGCGGCGGCTGCGACCACCCGGGCGATCTGGACGCTGACGCGCCAGGTTCTGACGCTGTGGGGTACGAGGAAGTTGATGGCACGGCGGGGCTGGCGCGCGGCTGCTCCCCAGGCGTGCCAGGTTGCGCGTGCCCAGCGGGGGAAGTTGCGGAAGGCGAAGCGACGGCTGTGGTAGAGGATCTTGGCGAAGACGACCCAGCCCAGCAGCGAGGCGAGCGCGAAGATGCCGATGGTGGCGGCGAGGACGTTGACCTGACGCTCCGGCCAGGGGAGGGCGGCGAGGCGCTCCTGGAGCTGATCGATCACGGTTGGTGGTGGCGGTGGCGGGAGTTGCTGAGGCGGGTACAGCTCCGGGAACCGCTCCGCGGGGGCGGCGGCGAAGAAGCTGTCGATTGAGACGACGGCGGTGCCGGGGATTTCGAGAATCTGGCCGACATCGATCAGCGCTGCATCGACGATCTGGTTGTGTGTGGTGAGCGCTTCGAGCGTGATCTGGTAGCGCGCGGCGATGTCGCTGAGGAAATCGCCGGGCTGGACGGTGTAGGTCTCGAGCTGGGCGGTGGCGATCGGCTCAATATCGGCGGCGTCTGGCGGGACCTCGGTTGTTGGGGCGCGCGCAGTCGTCTGGTCAGTGCAGGCGGCGGCGGCCACGAGCAACAGACCGCTGAGGAGGACTAGCTGTACCGAACGTAATTGCTTCATCTATTGAAGTAATCATCGGCGACTCCGACAGCGGTCATTACTATTTGTCGTGGAGACAGTAATCCGTCAGAGAGTGCGGGTCGAGGAGCTAGCCGGCGGTTGATCCGAACGCGCCGGCTACCTCGGTGACTGCTTCAAACAGCTCGACGTGGGGGTGGTCGGCGAGGATGCCGGCCATGGATGCGCCGCGGTGGCCTTTGGTGAAGGACTCGCTTTCGGTCCATGCGTCGAAGGCGGCGCGGTCGGCCCACATGCTGTGGCTGACGTAGTGGTTGTCTTCGTCGCTGCGGAGGAGGACGAAGTGGAGGAAGCCGGGTACCTGATCGAGGTAGGTTTCGCGTTCGCGCCAGATGTCCTCGAAGGTTTCGCCCTGTCCGGGCACGGTGGTGAAGTTGTTCATTGCGACAAACATCAGGTTTCGCCTCCTGTGATGTGGGCCGTGTGTCCACGGATGGATGTTAGCTCAGTATTGAGCGTGCGACTGCTCGCACGGTCTCAGCAGGGCGTTGGGATGGGATTGATGGTGATGGGATTCGGCGGTGGTGGAGATGAGGGGATTCGAACCCCTGACCTCTGCATTGCGAACGCAGCGCTCTCCCAACTGAGCTACACCCCCACGGGCCGAACGACGAGTATACGAACGGTCTTCGCCCCGACCAAGCGGGGCGTTCCCTGAGTCTCAGTCCGGGAGGAGGCCGGGGATGATCTGGATGGTCATGCGGCGGGCCTGGAGGTCCACGTTGAGGAGGATGTCGGGGATGGCGGGGACGAGGAGGTCTTTTTCGCCGGGGCGGCGGACGACGTAGACGTCGTTGGCTCCGGTGGTGAGCACCTCGACGAGTTCGCCTATTTCGTCGCCGGTGCTGGAGACGACGGTGAGGCCCTGGAGGTCGTCTACGTAGTACTGGTCAGCGGGGAGTTCGGGGAGGGTGTCTTCGTCGATCTCGATCAATTCGTCGCGGAG
Source organism: Dehalococcoidia bacterium (assembly GCA_018700215.1). GTDB lineage: Bacteria > Chloroflexota > Dehalococcoidia > UBA2979 > UBA2979 > JABIST01. The sequence goes on from JABIST010000291.1 coordinate 6,338, forward strand.
TCGTTCGGCGGCCTCGCGAGTGGTGTGGCCGGCGAACTGCATGATCGGGTAGCCCTGCGGGCTGACGGATTCGAGGACGCGGGTTGGCTTTCCGGCGACGTAGAGTTCAGCGCCGGTGACGAGTCGTTCGGGGTTGGAGGTGAAGGGGGTGACTTTGACGTGGCCTTTGAGGCCCCAGGTCTGATTGATCCGACCGACGGCGATGCGCCGCGGGGTAGCGGCGGGCGCCGTTTGGTTGGAGTCAGTGGGGCGTTGGGACACGATCAACCGTGGCGGGCCGTGATGGCCCTAGTCGATGTCGAGCGAGGCGCGGACGCCTGAGCGGACAGCGGCGACGTGGAGCAGCGAGCGGATCGCGTTGGCACAGCGGCCATCGCGACCGATGACGCGGCCTTTGTCGTCGTCAGCGACCCGGAGGTGGATGACGATGCGGTCGCCGCGGTGCTCTTCGATCACCTCGACCTTGTCTGGTTCGCTGGCGAGTGAACGGGCGATGTATTCAACGAGTGTTTTCATAGGGAGCGCAGCGCGAGGCCGCTAGTCCTTCGATTCTTCGCCGGAGTCGTCACTCTCGGCAGCTTCTTCGGTGGTTGCTTCTGGTGCTTCGGCAGCAGCCTCGGTGGCAGCAGCTTCGGCGGCGGCGGTTGCTTCGGCGGCGGCGGCCACGGCAGCCGCTGCGGCGTCAGACTCGGCACGGAGGGCGGCCTCGACGGCTTCGCGCTCGGCCTTGCTCTGCTTGGTGGTGCGGGCGGGGGGCTCGACCTCGGTGAGGCCGGCCTTGTGGAGCATGCGGTGCACGGTTTCCGAGGGCTGTGCGCCGACGGAGAGCCAGTGCTTCACACGCTCTTCTTTGAGCACGAGGGTGCTGGGTTCGGTGCGCGGGTTGTAATGGCCGAGCACTTCGACGAAGTCGCCGTCACGCGGGGCGCGCTGGTCTGCGACGACCACGCGGTACTGAGGCTGCTTCTTTTTGCCGGTGCGTCGTAGTCGGATCCGTAGCAAGTCATCCTCCGCAGTATCATCGCGCGCCGAACTGATGGCGCAGCGAGTTAGGGTCAGCGATTAACTATAGGCCAAACATGCGTCCCAGTCCGCCCCCGGCCTTGCCGCTGGTCATGGCCTGCATCATTTTCTTTGCTTCTTTGAACTGATTCAAGAGGCGATTGACCTCGGCAGGGGTGGTTCCGGAGCCGAGGGCGACGCGGCGACGGCGGGAGCCGTTGAGGATATCCGGGTTGCGGCGCTCTTCCGGGGTCATGGAGAGGACGATTGCTTCGCTGTGGGTGATGAAGGATTCATCGAGTTCGACGCCGGCGACTTGCTTGGCGAGCTGCTGGCCGCCGGGGAGCATGTCCAGTAATCCGGTGAGCGGACCCATCTGGCGCATTTGCTGCATTTGGGCGAGGAAGTCCTCGAGGTTGAACTGGCCGCTGCGCATTCTGCGAGCGACGCTCTTCATGTCCTGCTCGCCGATGGCTTCTTTCGCCTTTTCGACGAGGGTGACGACATCGCCCATGCCGAGGATGCGCGAGGCCATGCGGTCCGGGTGGAACTCTTCGAGGGCTTCGAGGCGTTCGCCGGTGGTGATGAGCTTGATGGGGAGGCCGGTGACTTCGCGGACGGAGAGCATGGCGCCACCGCGGGTGTCCGAATCGACCTTGGTGACGACGATGCCGGTGCCTTCGATTTCTTCGTCGAACTCCTTGGCGAGGGTGACGGCTTCCTGGCCGGTCATGGCGTCGACGACGATCAGTACTTCGGTGGGGTCGACCTCGTCAGCGAGTGCGGCGAGGCTGTCGGCGAGTTCGTCCTCGAGGGCGACGGCGCCGCGGGTGTCGACGACGATGACGTTGGCGCCGATGCGTTCGGCTTCCTTCATCGCGCGTTTGGCGACCTCGGCGGCGGGGGCTTCTTTTTCTTCGACCCAGACGGGGACATCGATCTGTTCGCCGAGCACCTTGAGCTGCTCGCTGGCTGCGACGCGCTCGAAGTCGGTTGAGACGAGGAGGGGGGTGCGGCCGTCGTCCTTGTACTTGAGGGCGAGACGGCCGCAGAGGGTGGTCTTGCCGGAGCCCTTTGCGCCGACGACGAGGATTTTGGTGGGGCCGCTGTCCGGGCTGAGCAGCGCTTCGGAGTTGCCGCCGAGCACCTCGATGAGGGCCTGGTTGACGATGCCGATGACCTGCTGGCCGGGGGTGATGGACTGCATCACTTCCTGGCCGACGCCCTTTTCACGGACGCGGGCGATGAAGTCTCGGACGACCTTGAAGTTGACGTCTGCTTCGAGCAGGGCGATGCGGACCTCGCGCAGTGCGACGTCGAGATCGGCTTCGGTGATCTTGCCGGAGGTGCCGAGGCGCTTGAAGGCGCCCTGCAGCCGGTCGGATAGGGAGTCGAGCATGGTTCGAGTTTAGCGCGACGTTGCCGTTACTCGATGCCCCGCTCGGCGATCATGGCGACTACGTCTGTGAGGCGGCAGGAGTAGCCCCATTCGTTGTCGTACCACTCGAGGGTCTTCGCCATGCTGCGGTCGACGACCATGGTTGAGGCGGCGTCGAAGATGCAGGAGGCGGGGTGGCCTTTGAAGTCGGTGGAGACGAGTTCGTCGGGCTCGTAGGTGAGGTAGGGGGCGAGGCGACCGGCGGCGGCGGCCTGGAAGGCCTCGTTGATTTCGCCGGCGCTGGGGGTGTCGCGCAGGTTGGTGGTGAGATCGACGAGGGAGACGGTGGGGGTGGGGACGCGGAGCGCGGTGCCATCGAACTTGCCGGCGAGTTCGGGGATGATCTTGCCGACGGCGGCGGAGGCTCCGGATGAGGTGGGGATGATGTTGAGGGCGGCGGCGCGGGCGCGTCGCAGGTCCTTGTGGGAGTTATCGACGAGGTTCTGGTCGCCGGTGTAGGCGTGGACGGTGGTCATGAAGCCACGGTCGATGGTGAAGGCGTCGTGGAGCACCTTGACGGCCATGATGACGCAGTTGGTGGTGCAGGAGCCGGCGGAGATGACGTTGTGATCGGCGGGCGAGTACTCCTCGTCGTTGATGCCCATGATGACGGTCCAGTCTTCGCCCTTGGCGGGGGCGGAGATGACGACCTTCTTCACGGAGTCGCGGAGGTGGATGCGTGCCTCGGTGGCGTCGCGGAACTGGCCGGTGGATTCGATGACGAGATCGACGTCGGCGTCGCCCCAGGGGATCTCGGCGGGGTTGCTGGCGTTGAAGACGGCGACCTCGTGGCCATCG
>JABIST010000292.1 GCA_018700215.1 Dehalococcoidia bacterium
CCCTGCCTGCGGCTCCGGCACGTACGTCGCCTGTCGCAACTGCACCACGTGCATCCCCGCCGAGGACGCCGACACGATCCCGTGCACCGAATCCTCCACCGCCAGTGACGCCCGAGGCGACACACCCAGCTCCGCCGCCGCGTGCAGATACAGATCCGGCGCCGGCTTTCCATGCTCCACATCCGCCGACGTAATCACCACCTCGAACAGCGGCCGCAACCCCGAGGCGACTAGCGTCGCCTCCGTCCAATCCGGCTGGGTCATCGTCACTACCGCCGTCGCCAGCCCGCGTTCGTGAATCGCCCGAATGAGCGCCACTGCCCCGGGCATCGCCGACACGCCCTCCGTCGACAGCCGCTCGAACAGCAGCTCCGAGGACCGCGTCCGGATCTCCTCGCGCGGAATGCCGTACGTCGACTCCAGCCAGTCACCGAACCCGTGCGTGCCGATGAACGGCGTGTACTGCTCCAGTGACAGCTCCGCCGGAGCCACCAACGCCCGCGCCACCGCCAGGTGCACCGGCTCCGTGTCCACCAGCACGCCATCCATGTCGAACACAACCGCTTCAAGCTGTGCGGCAAGGTCACTCATGCAGATGCCTCGGATCTCAGACGATCGCGTTCAGAAGATGGCCTTCAGAAGATGGGCCGTCGCTCGTACTCGCGCTCGATTAACCGCTTCAGGTTCCACAGCGACTCGCGCAACGCCTGCGTCCGCTGCGACCGCAGCACCACGATCTCGAACAGCGGCCCCAGCAAACCCTTCCGAGGTTGGTAGACCGCCTCCACTGTCAGGTGCGCATCCTGCGCCGTCTCCACATGCAGCGCCCACGAAATCTCCTCGATCTCGCCGCTGCCATTGCCGTTCTCGTCCCGGTGGTACCGCACCCCGAACTGATCGCTGTCATCCACCTGCAGTCGCCCGGCCTGCGAGTGCCCCGGCAACACCAGCGTGAACTCCAGCTCGCCGTCGCCCGCCTCATAGTCGTGGAAGTGATCCGCCAGCCACTCGTCGTGCTTCGCAATCGCAAGCAACCGCTCCCGGATCACCAGGTACGGCGCATGAATGTGAATGTCCTCGCGCACCGAGTGCAGCGTCACCCGACGCGCCACCGCCGGCTGAGGAATGAACTCCGCCACCCGTTACTCCTGCGTCTCTCGTTCGGCGCGACTGGCCTCTTGCAGAGCCTCCGCGACACCCCCGAACGGGACGCCACCAAGGTGAGCCGCAGGTGTTTCCGGATCGGGTATTGCCTGGGCCTGTCGATCCCGCAGCGCCGGGAACAGCAGCACCTCGCGAATCGAGTGCTCCCCGGTCATCAGTTGCACCAGTCGGTCTACCCCGATGCCCAATCCCCCCGCCGGCGGCATCCCATGCTCCAGTGCCGTCAAGAAATCCTCGTCCGCCAGCTCGATCTCATCGTCTCCAGCCGCGGCTTTCGACGCCTGCTCGATCATCCGCTCGCGCTGGTCCACCGGATCGTTCAGCTCCGAGTACGCATTCGCGATCTCATAACCCAGCGCAAACAGCTCGAACCGCTCTACCACGCTCTCGTCGTCTACCTTCCGCTTCGCCAGCGGCGATAGCTCAGTCGGGTAGTCGAACAGGAACGTTGGTTGCACGAACTTCGGCTCCACCAGATTCGACATCAGATTGTCCAGCGCCGTCGCCCACGCCGTCCCCTCCGGCACCGATACCCCGTGCGCCTCCGATACCGCCGTCAGCGACTCCAACGATGTGTGCTCGTAGTAGTCGATCCCGGTGTGCTCCAGCAGCGCCGCCCGGTACGTCGTCCGCTCCCACCCGTTCGCCAGGTCGACCACCGTCCCGTCGGGCTGCGAAACCTGCAGCGTCCCCAACGTCTCCATCGCCACATGCTGCAGCAGCTCCTGCACCATCCGCGCCACGTCCTCGTAGTCCGCGTACGCCTCGTAAGACTCCAGCAGCGTGAACTCCGGATTGTGTCGCGTCGAAACCCCCTCGTTTCGAAACACCCGACCAATCTCAAACACCTTCTCCATGCCGCCGACCACCAGCCGCTTCAAATGCAGCTCCAGCGAAATCCGCAGCGACAGGTCCCGGTTCAGCGCATTGTGATGCGTCTCGAACGGCTTCGCCGCCGCGCCCCCCGCCTCCTGCTGCAGCACTGGCGTCTCCACCTCGACGAACCCACGCCCATCGAAGAAATTCCGAATCGACCGCAATATCGCCGGCCGCAGCAACGCCAGCTCCATCGACCGCTCGTTCGAAATCAGGTCCAGGTACCGCTGCCGGTATCGCGCCTCCACATCCGTCAGCCCGTGCCACTTCTCCGGCAGCGGCCGCAGCGCCTTCGTGATCACCCGCCACGAACGAACCGCCACCGTCACCTCGTCTGTCCGCGTCCGGAACAGCGGCCCGCTCACCTCGAGGAAGTCGCCCATGTCGACCAGCTTCAGCCCCTCGAACGCCTCCCCCAGCACATCCCGACGAAAGTGCAGCTGAATCCGCCCACTCCCGTCGCGAACATCCAGGAACGCCGCTTTCCCCATCACCCGCTGCGCCGTCACCCGCCCCACCACAGCCACGGACACGCCCTCGATGCCCTCGGCCTCGAAGTCCGGCTCTCCGGCCTCCACGAACGCAGCCACCGCCTCGGCAGCCGTATGCGTCCGCTCCACCCGAGCCGGATACACATCAGCCTGCCGCAGCAGCTCCGCCCGCTTCTCAAGGCGCTGTTCGATCAATTCCGCTTCGCTTGGCATCGCCTACCACCGTAAACACCCACGACGTAACGCGCAGGACCGCCCTCCTGCCGCCCTCCACCGGTTACCCCGAACTAACCCTTACTCATCTCTCACCGAAACGACGATAATGAACCCACGGAGGCGACCGTGTCCCAGAACCTCATCCTCGTGCTGTTCGCCTACGCGATGATCCCCGTCGCCCTCGTCACGCTCGCCATCCTCCGACGTGCTGCGGGTCAGCCGGCCCTCCCGTTCCCGCAGTGGTGGCTCCGAGTCCCCACCACCCTCCAATGGGCCGCCTACCTTTCGGTCGTCTTCCTCATGCTGAAGGTCGCCTGGACCTTCGCCCTCGTCGAGTCCGGCGAATACGGAAACGAACCCGCCGCCGTCCGCATGCTGATCGGAATCCTCGATCTCGCCGCGTGGCTCACCCTCGCTGCAGCTGGAATCACCGCTTGGCGTCGGAGCACCTCGTGAGCTTCGAGTTCCTCACTGGCGAACCAGCCGAGATCACGGCTTTGGCGTTCCGGACGCGCCCTGCCCTTGCAGCCCTGGCCTTCATAGTCCTTGCCTCAATACTGCTCCCCGCAGTCGCGCGTTGGCGCCGCCGTCGAGGTGCCGAAGTCGATGTTCTCTCTCCCTCCGTCTGGGCTCCTTCGGTGGTAGTCGCTTCCCTGGTCACCGACCCGATCGGTGGTTGGGGCTTCGATGTTGCCGCCGCTCGCGCGCTCGTCTTCCTCTACGCCATGGGCCAGGTCTACCTCTTCGTCATGGCGCTCCGCTGGCTCCAACGGAAACGCGCATGAACCCCGAAATCGAGTATGTCGATCGCCCCCGCCCGGGCCTCATGGTCTGGGGCCTGTTGCTGTTCTTCGGCTTGGCGATGGCGTTCTGGTGGTTCGTCCTCGGGGGAGTCGAGCCGGGCCTGCGTGAATTCCTCAGGGCAGGCCTCACCCTGTTCCACGTTGGAATGGCGGTCACGCTCGTCTGGGTAAACGCATCTACCTCCTACGGATGGACCGCCGATGGTCTCGTGGTCCGCCAGGACTGGAGAAGCCGAGTGGTTCCGTTCGCCGAGATCGACCACATCGAGGAGGGGAGTGGAGCCGGAGAGTTCATGGTCGACGGCTACGCCAACCGGGCGTTCCGTCGCCTCATCATCCACGTCACCGAAGGCCGCAACGTCGTCATCACCCCAACCAACCCCGAGGAAATGCGCGACGAAATCCTTCGCCGCCGCGACACAGCAAGGAGCAACTCCCGATGAACCCGATCTACCGCTGGATGGCTCGCTCGGCCAACGCAGAATCCCACTCTTGGCGCGAACTCTCGCTGCGCCAGAGGATCATCACCGCCTTCTTGCTCGTCGGGGCGACCGTGAACCTTGTCGTGAGCGTGGCGTTCGGGGTCTGGGGGGCCGCGCTGGGGAGCGGGGCGATCATCGCACTCCTCTCATGGCTGTACTTCTTCCGTAGTTGGTGGCAGTCACGGGGCGGATTTCAGATTTCGAGGGCTCAGTGGCACGCACTGCTGCTCGCAGGCATGGTCGTTTGGGCCGCTATGGCCGCCATCGATCGCAATCCCTGGGTGATTCACCGTCTGGGAGCCGTTGCGGTCTTCGCCTACTGGCTCTACGTCACCATCCGCGAGCGCGGCTGGCACCCCCGACCTTCCGAAGACGACGACCCCCTGCCCGACGACGCCTAGCTCCCCCTCACGCCTCTCCCCGCTCTTGCCGATGATCCCGTCGAGGAGCCACACCCCTGATGAACCCCGACGTCTACGAAGACCGCCCCGCGCCCAGCCTCCCCTGGTGGCTGTGGCTCTGGATGGTCGGCTTCACCGTCTTCGCCGCTGTCGCACCCATCTTCTGGCTCGACACCGTCTACCGAGGCACCACCTTCTGGCTCGCCGTACTCCTCCCCGCCGCCGCGCTCGTCTGGTGGCACTACTTCAG
>JABIST010000177.1 GCA_018700215.1 Dehalococcoidia bacterium
ACCGGGCGGATGTCGATGAACGCCGCGTCGCAGAGCTGGGGGATCAACTCCTGGAAGCAACGCTCCGGCCCCACCGCATCGATCAACTGGCCTAGCATCGAGCGTGCACTCAGATCCGCATCTCGACCGGCGGCGGTCATGCCTCGCTCCTCCGAGAGCAGGCGAACCCGGCATGCCGTCTCGCTCTCCAGATAGCGCCAGGCGCGTGAACTCACCCGACCGGCGATTAGCACCTCGCCGTGACGGTCAGTCAGCACACGAGCTGCGTCCGCCACCCGTTCCGAGTCCGGAGCCCACTCCGCGATCAATGCGCGGAGCCGCGGCCCGCCGGCCTCGGCGAGCCCGATCGCGACCAGGTCGATCGGTGAGTCCAGGTTGAACTGGGTCGCGGTGGTGCGATCCAGTTCGACGACCTCAACATCGAGCTGCTCCTTCAGGGCGCGAGGCACGCCGTTATCGGCAGGGGGCCAGGGATCGATGCGGCGCAGCAGCCCAGCAGGGCGCAACGCGAACAGGTCTGCTGAATAGAAGTTGTTGGTGACACACAGCGGGCCGTCCCCATCCAGCCTCGCCGCAAGCGAAGCCAGATCCTTGGCCCTCAGTAGCGGCGCGGCACCAGCACCCACATAGACGAAGCGACCACACCCAGAATCGGCCACGGTCTCCGCCAACCGCTTGCCGAAGTGAAACTGCTCCGCCGCATCATCCAGCGTGAGGCGAACACCCGCCGGCAGCGCGCTTGCGGGCGCACGGTCTGCCACCAGCACCACATCCTCGAACGACCCGGTTTCGAGCGCAGCCTCCAGCACGTCCAGTGCGGAGGCTTCGAGGGCACGGCGCATCAGACCCTCAAGCCCATCGTCATTCAGACCACCGAGCATGACGACGAACGATGGGGCGGTGGCTGCGGATTGGGAAGGCGTCACGTGAGTAGACCTATCGGACGGCCGTTGAGGCCGGGTGTGACGGAATGACGAGCAGCGGTCAGTGTACCGCTGCTCTCGCCCTAGTCCTCTCGCGCGATCGCGAGGCCAAAGACACGCATCGCACCGGCCGCTCGCAGCACGCGAGCCGCCTCATTCAGCGTCGCCCCCGTGGTGGTGACATCGTCGATCAGCAGCACGCGCAGCCCGGCCACATCGCGAGCGACGAACGCGCCCCGGATGTTTTGCTGCCGCTGCTCCGCATCCAGCGTCGCCTGCGCGTCCGTCTCTCGTGCACGTTCGAGCAGATCGAGCCGCAGTGGGAGACCGTGTGCCTCGGCCAGTCGCTCCGCGATTCGCTCGCTCTGGTTGAATCCACGTCGCCGGCGGCGCGCGGCGGCAAGCGGGATCGGAACCACGACATCTGGCTGCCAGCTCCACTGCACCTCATTCACGAGAGCAGACGAGAGCGGCTCAAACAGCGTGGTCACACCTCGAAACTTCGCCTCGATGATCGAGCGGCGCGCGATACCGGCGAAGCGAAAGCTGGTGCGGAGCGCATCGAGCCCTTCGGGCTGGTCGTGTTCGGCACAGCGATCGCAGAGCGCCCCCAACTCGCTGACCGATGACGGCGCCCAGCAGCGAACACAGCGCACACCATCCGCGCGGGGCAGTTCGTCGAGGCACTCGGGATGGATCGATGCTCCAAAGCGACCACAGACGAGGCAGCGTTCCGGCAACACGAGTTCGATCACTACCTTGAGCTTCGAGCGCAACATCCGCACAACCCCCGGTCGGGATACGATGCCCACCATGCCAATCGCCGAACTGCACGAGATCTCCGAGCCCGAGACTCCCGGGCTGCCGATCGCCGCCACAATACCCCCGGCGCGCTTCGCCACGCTCGCTCACCGCGACTTCCGATGGCTGCTGTTCATGCAGTTTGCCTCCACCATGCGCATGCCCACCCTCTTCATCACCCAGGCTTGGTGGGTCAACGAAAACGCCCCCGAGGGTCAGAGGGTCGTCATGCTCGGCCTGCTCGCGGCTCTCCGAGGGTCCGCGTTCCTCGCCTACGTCCTCTTCGGCGGCACCTTCGCCGACCGCTTCCCTCGGGCGACCGTCCTGGCGATCAGCCACATTGCCGGGCTCGCCAGCGTGCTGCTCGTCGGCGGACTGCTCTTCATCCCAGCGGTCGACGGCGGTGAGGGCATGTGGCTCTGGGTGATGCTGCTGCTGTTCGCTAGCTTCGGCTTGATGACCGCCCAGGATCAGCCGACACGAACCGCCATGATTCGCGACTCCGTCCCCGAACCACTGCTTTCGCGTGCGATCACCCAACACCAGATGGTGATGTCGCTCGCGCTGCTCGCAGCCGCCCCACTCGTCGGACTGTCGATCGAGCGGTTCGGCTTCGCGGTGACCTACTTGCTCGCCGGCTTCGGACATGCCGCCGTACTGTTCGCGATTACACGCATATCGAAGACCAGCGCATCAGACCCGGACGCCGCCCACGAGTCCGTCCTTCAGAATCTCCGCCAGGGCGTCGCCGCACTGCGAGCAGACCCGATCGTGCGCTGGACCGTCTTCTCCAACTGGGCGCTCACCGCGCTTGGAATGAGCGTCATGGGCATCCTCGTCGCCGCCTGGATCGACGACATCCTGGAACTCGATGCCTCTGGCTGGGGCGTCATGATGATCTTCTGGGGCGTCGGCGGCCTGATTGCATCAAGCTGGCTGAGCTGGCGTGCCGATCTCCGGCATACTGGCCTCTGGTTCCTCGGCGCGGCGGCATTGATGGGCCTCGGCGTGCTTGGATTCGGCCTCAGCCGAATCGTGATCCTCGCCTTCCTCTTCAACGGCCTTGTCGGGTTCGCCTACCAGTTCGTACTCACGCTCGGCGTCACCATCGTTCAGCGCCAGGTCCCCAATCGCCTGCTCGGACGCGTCATGGGCCTGCTACTACTCGCCGGCGGCCTCATGCAGATTGCCGGCCTGGTCGTCGGCGCCATCGCCCAGGCGATCGGCCTCGAAGTCGTCTATCCCGCCGCCGGCATCTTGATGCTCGTCTACGTCGCCTTGCTGTTCCTACGGCAGCGTCCGCTGCGACAGCTCGACTGAGTCGCGACACGACGACCACACGGTACCGGTACTTATACTGAACCGAACGACGAACGCAGCGTGAGGAGCCCCGCGTGCAGGTCACCGTCCATCTCTTCGCCGGGCTGCGCGACATCGTCGGCGGCGACATCACCGAGCGGTTCGACGCTGACTCAATCTCCGTCTCGGCTCTGCGCGAGCGGCTCGCCGAATCCCACGAAAAACTGAAGCCCTACCTCAGCGGCGTCGCCATCGCCGTCAACGAGGACTACATCCTCAACGATGACGCCGAACTCAAAGACGGCGACACCGTCGCCCTGATCCCACCGATCGCGGGGGGTGCCGTGCAGCCATTCCTGGTCACCGAACTGCCACTGGACACGATGGCCCTGCGCGAACTGGTCATGACCCCGGCCAGCGGCGCAGCCGTGCTGTTCGAAGGCGCCGTCCGCGACCACCACGAGGGGCATGAGGTGTTGCGACTGGAGTACGAGGCCTACACGCCGATGGCCGAGCGCCAACTCCGCCTGGTCGCGGAAGAGGTACTCGCCGACTTCGCGGACCGCGAGGTGCACCAGATCGCGATCCACCACCGCACCGGCACGCTCGAGATCGGCGAGGTCTCGCTGCTGGTGGCGGTCTCCGCGGCGCATCGCAAGGACGCGTTCGACGCGGCGCTTCGCGCCGTCGACCGGGTCAAGGAGACGGTGCCCGTCTGGAAGAAAGAGCACGGTCCGAACGGCGCGACCTGGCAAGAAGGCGTCCAGCCGAAGCCCGTGGGCTCTTAGACTTCGAGCAGCTCGAACCGCAGCGCGCTAGGTGCCGCCGGTCCGGTAGTCCGGCGCGGTGAGCTGGTAGACCGTCGAGGTCTGCAGGTCCGCCAGTCGTGAGGCGATCCTCGGCTCCATGTCTTTCAACTCGCGGTTCGTCGTCACGATCGTTGGTGTGCGCTGCAGGTGGCGGTGATTGAGGAGCTGGTAGAGCTTCTCTTCCGCCCAGGCGCTTGCCTGTTGTGCCCCGAGGTCATCGAGCACCAGCAGTGGCGCTTCGAGTAGCCGTCGGAAGCGGCGGTCGAAGCGCTCGGGGGAGCCGGGCGCGAAGGTGGCACGCAGTTCATCGAGTAGGTCTGGGACATTGGCGAAGGCGACCTTGTCTCCTTGCTCCAGTCGGTAGCCGGCGATGGCCGCGGCCAGGTGCGTCTTGCCGCAGCCGTTGGAACCGAGGAAGACGAGCCAGCCGTCTGGCTGATCCGCCCAGTGGCGAGCGAGGCGGAACGCGCCCTCGAGATTGCGGCGGGACTCTCCCCGCAGCCCTCGGCCAGTGGGATCGAAACTCTCAAAGCGGAAGCGTTCCAGCTCCGCCTCGCCCATCGCGCCGATCGTGAAGAAGCGCGGCGTGGCATCCGAGCCAAGCTCCACCAGCTGGGCGATCGCAGGGTCAGTCAGGCGGCTAGCGAGCCGCGGATCGATGTCAGCAAGCGTGCGGACACCGGTGAAGACCGTGGGCAGCATCGAATTGAAGCGGTGCGTGACGACCTGAATAAACTTCTCGCGTGCCCACGCGGTCTCCGAGTAGCCATCCAAATCGTCGAGCACGAGAACGGGCGCGTCGCGGAGCTGGGCGAGGAGACGTTCGTAGCCGACCTCGGCATCTTCGTCGTAGCTGGCGCGGAGTTCGTCGAGCAGGTCGGCGACTGAGAGGAAGAGAGCCGGCTCACCGCGGTCGATCAATCGATTCGCGATTGCAGCCGCGAGGTGGGTCTTGCCGACGCCGTGCGGGCCGGTGAGGACGAGCCAGCCCTCGGGATGTTCTGCGAAGCGTTCGACCACTTCGACGGCCTCACGGTAGCGGGATTGGTCGGCGGGCTCAGTGGAGCGACCACCATCAATCAGGGTGTCGAACGACATTCGCTGCAGTGGACCTAGCCGCGAGTAGCGGAGCAACCGCTCACGGCGCGTTTCGCCGTCCTCGTGCAGCGCGCAGGCACAGGGCACCGGCTGACCGAACTGCGGATCATCGGGATCTGAGGTGACGCGCACAAAGCGCGCACCGCCGCAGATATCGCAGGTGCCGTCGTCGACGGAGCTCGGAACAGTGTCTGTGTCGCTATTCGCGACGGTAGACATGGCCGTACGGATCGGCGGTCCGAGCATCTCCCCGAGCTGCTTCATCTTCGCGTCCTTCCGCTTCCCAGCGTCGGAGGATCGCCTCCGCATAGCGCCAGGAGCGCGCATTATTCGTTGCCGCCAATTGCAGTGCTTCAACCACCCAGTCGCCCGGGTAGTGCGCCTCTGCCTCACTGAGCGCCGAGGCGACGGCAGGCGTCAGCGTTCCAATCTCTTGTTCGTATACGCGCGCCGGCTGGCTGCGCTCGGCAGTGGTCATGGGCGCGGCGCGGCGCCCGTCGCTCAGCGGCAGCACGCCGCTCTGGACGCGCTCACGCTGACGTCGACCGCCCTCGTTGTTCACGAAGTAGAGCGTGTCACCGTCGTCCAGCGCGCAATCGAGTAGCACCCCCAGGGCGACGGACGCGGCGAGCGCGGGTTGTAACGCCTCGGGGCCCTCGCAGCGCTCGAGGCCACGCATCAGGGCAGTCTCGCGCGCAAGCTCGGTCGCGCGGACGGCGCGGAGTTGGCCGCGCTGACGGCCGATGGCGTACAGCGCATAGAGCGTGACTCGGAGCTCTGCCTCGCTCTGGATCAGTGGCAACAGCTCGCTGAACAGTTCGGCCGGCAGCGTGATCGCCTGCGTACCGGTGCGGAAGCCCTCGAAGGGTGGGGCGTGCGCGCCATCGGAGTGAACGGTGGGGTGAGGAGTGGTCATCAGTTAAGCATCGATGGATCGCCGAACTCGTCGAAATCACTGTAGGACTCGGAACGGAGCAACAGGTCCTGGAAGCTGGCGGTCTCAGGGACCCAGCGGATGCTGATCGTGCGCGTGGGACCGTTTCGGTTCTTGGCGACGATGATCTGCGCGAGGCCAGTGGGATGCTGTGCACCGGACGCACCGGGGTTCTGGTCCTGCCAGTCCTCGGCCTGGAGATAGATGTCTTCGCGATAGATGAACATGACAACGTCCGCGTCCTGCTCGATGGAGCCGGACTCGCGGAGGTCGGAGAGCATCGGGATGTGTGGGTTGCGGGTCTCGACGGCACGTGAGAGCTGGGCGGCCGCGAGAACAGGGACGTTCAGCTCGCGAGACAGTTCCTTGAGCGCGCGGGAGATCTGGCTGATCTCGTTCGCACGAGTATCGATCCGACCGGCGCCGTGCAGGAGCTGCAAGTAGTCCACGATGATCAGATCCAGGCCATGGTCCGCCTGGAGGCGGCGACACTTGGCGCGGATCTCCGGCACGGAAAGCATTGCCGAGTCATCGATGTAGATCGGGGCGCTGGCGAGTTGGCCGTGGGCGTGCATCACGCGGGACTCTTCGTCCTCGCCATGACGGCCGAGGCGGAGGCGGGCCATCTTCACGCCAGATTCGGCGGACAGCATGCGCTGGGCGAGCAACTCGGCGCCCATCTCAAGGCTGAACATCGCGACAGTGCCGTGACCGCCGACGGCCGCGTTCCTGGCGAAGTTCAGCATCAGCGACGTTTTGCCAACTCCGGTTCGGGCCGCGAGGATCAGTAGCTCGCCGCGCTTGAAGCCACCGAGCAGTTCATCGAGGTCCATGAAGCCGGAACGAACCGGGGCGTCACCCTCGGCCTCTTCGGCGGGCACTTCGAGAAACCCGTCGAGCAGCTCGCGAAGACGCTTGAAGTCGCCGGCGGATTCCGCGGTGCGGAGTCCGAGCAGCAGCGATTCCGCCTCCCCGATGACGCGCGCGCCATCCGGACCTCCGGCGCTGGCGAGCTGAGCGATCTGACCGGCGATCTGCATCAGACGTCGGTACATCGCGTCACGTGCGACGATCCGGGCGTGGGCCTCGACGCCGATCGCGGTGAAGTACTTACCGGCGATCTCTTGCAAGTAGGGCTCGCCGCCGACGGATTCGAGGTGGCCTTCACGTTCCAGTTCGTGGGCGACGGTGGGGACGGTGAGCGCTTCACCGCGCTCGGAGAGGCTCAGGCAGGCCTCGTAGACCCAGCCGTTCTGCTCTCGGAAGAAGTCTTCGGGTCGGACGATCGGGAGCACCCGTGCATAGGAGTCATCGTCGAGCAGGAGCGCCGCGATGATCGCTTCTTCGGCGGCGATGTCGTGCGGCGGGAGCCCCGCCTGTTGAGGGCGATCGTCCCGTCGAATCTGCGCAGGACGACTATCCGAGACCACCGAAGGCTCCCTCGCTGTGGAGGAAGCCCTTCACTGATGCGATCTGCACGGTGGAGACAGCAAGACGGCCCCGTCTACTGACGAGGCCGACCACTACATTCATCCGTGAAATCGACCTATGAAGTCGGAGCTTCCTCATCGGACTCGGTGGCAGGTGCCTCCGCGTCCGGGGTTGAGTCGCCCGGCTCCGACGCGCCTTCGATCTCCAGGTCAACGGCGGATGCCTCCGCCGCGTCTTCGAGGGTGCCTTCAACTTCGGCCACAGGCGGTAGCGCCTGAACCACCACAAGTGGCGGGTTCAGTAGCAGATCAGCGGCTGCCTCTACGCCTTCCGGCGCCTCGGCATCCACCACAACCACCTGCATGTCCGGCACCACATTACGTGATAGCCGAACCGGCACGGTATAAACACCCACGCTCCTGATGACCTCAGGCAGCAGAACGCGACGTCTGTCCAACTCTTCGCCGAGAATCTCCCCAGCCTTCTCGGCGATGTCCGCACTAGTGACGGAGCCGTACAGACGTCCCTGCTCTCCGACGCGGACAGCAATGATGAGCGGGCTGCTCGCGAACTTGCCGACAAGTTCTTGAGCATGCTCATCCTGGACCCGTTGCCGTTCATCCTCGACCTCACGGAGCTGTGCAGCCCGTGCGAGCACTTCAGGCGTTGCCGGAGCGGCTAGGCCGCGCGGCAAGAGATAATTTCGGGCATAGCCTGGGCGGACGGTTCGCACCTCGCCCATACTGCCAGAACCCTCAACGGTTTCCAGGAACACTACCTTCACGTCAGATGACCCTCTCGGCGTGTCGGAACCGGGACTGCCGCTATCTTCAGGGACGGCGCCCGACCGACTGGTGACTTATAAAAAGAGCGCTCCACAGACTGTGCAGGACTGTGAGATCCAGTCCCCACTCTCCCCGGAATGTCTGTGCCTATCGTGGACAACCGGTATGCATTCCATTCGGAATCTTCATACTGGTCGAGCCAAGACAGGTTATCCGCGCTCTCCTCACTCGTGCAATCGATCGGCCTCACGTTCCGGAAACAACGGACGTACAAATCACGATAGAACTATTGTCCTAACATGTCAAGAACGTTTGTTCTGCCCCGAAATCACTCGTCCGCTCGCGGCATCAATCGTCCGTCCCAGCGCAACCACATCGCCACGTCACCGACGCCATCGAACAGTTCGCCACGCATTCCGGCGAGCGATCCATCGACAGCTTCGAACTCACGGGGTGCCGTGAATCGAACTGGTGAAGGCATCGGCTTGATTGGCGCTGGCCGCCCCTCACGCTGATGCGGTTCGAGGTCGATCCAGGCCACGTCATCCTGGGTCACCAGCGTCGCGTCGCGCAGCGTGCCCTCGTAGCGGCCGGTGAACGCGGTGATGTCCGAGGGCTCCGTGACCGGGAGAAGCGAGCGCCGCATTCCGAAGCGACGATCCAGCACCCAATCAACTATCTCTTCCTGCAGCGCTACGCCGCTGGAGGCGTTGGTCAGCACCGTGATTGCAAAGTCGTGTTGCGGGATGAAGCGGAACGCCGACATCTGGCCGTTGGTCTCGCCACCGTGCCGGATTGTCAGCACGCCATCGATCTCCTCAAGCAGCCAG
>JABIST010000299.1 GCA_018700215.1 Dehalococcoidia bacterium
CAACTGCATCCCCCAGTGCCCCTCTTGCTCAGTCACGATGTAAAGCACCCGACCGGAGCCGTAGAGTGTGCCGTCTTCATGGAAGCGCTTGAAGGTGCACTGGAAGTGGACCTTGGTGGGTGAGCTGGAGGTGGCGGTGAAGTCCTCGAAGCTGCTGGACGCCCAGCCCTCACGCTCGCGCATCTGCTCGAAGTCCGTGCGGAACTCCGAGGCGGTCTCAGCAACGATCACCTGTCCGGCTGGGCCAATCGTTACGTGCGGGTAGTGCAACTCCGCGCGCACGGCTTCGAGGTCGGCGCTGTTCCACGCCTCCAGGAAGCGTGCGAGCCATGCCTCGGCAGCATCGGTGTATTCGTCGTGCATGGCGGAACCTAAATCCCCAGGCCCGGCTTGCCTGACAGCGTGAGCCCCATGTTGATCTGGCCGAAGTGGTCGTGGCCATGGTTGATAATCACCTGACCGATGATCTCCCACCGCGCGAGGTTGCCGTTCGGACGGATGTCCATCCGCTCCGTCAGGTACTCGTCGCTCATCCCCTGGATCTTCGGGACGATTGCGGCGGCCACATCTCGTGAGTACTGGGCGAGCAGCTTCGCATCCGGGAAGCGGAGAGCGTATGCCTCCTCGGGGGTCATGCCCGTGCCCTGATCGGCCTTCGGCAAGCCCCACGCCTCGTTCAGCCCCTGCTGGAGCCAAACCGGCAGTTCGCGCTCGAAGGCGAAGTGAATCAGGTTGTCCGCGGTACGCGGGATATGCCACGCGTCGAAGCCGATCGAGTTGCATGGGCCGTCTGGCCGATAGTGCAGCTCGTCCTCGGTCAGATCCTCGATCGCTCTCGCGGTCTCTTCGAGCAGGTGGCCCACGTAGTGGGCGAGGTAGTTCTGCAGCTTCAGCTCGTCGGACATTAGATACTCCCCGTGACCCGGCGCCCCGCGCCGATGACTAAATGCTAGTTGCCGATCAGACGGCGAATGATGTCGGCCCACTGTGCCTGATCTTCCTCGATTACCGAAACCTGGTGCAGGTCGACGCCGGCAGCCGCCTGCTCCTCCAGCCGCTCGATGCACTGCTCGACGCTCCCGACGAAGTCGAAATGGTCTTCGAGGCCAGGCGGCACGGCGGCGATACCAGCCTCCGACCCGCCCGCGGTCCAGGCGCGGCGGATTGCCGCCGCTTCGTCGGCCAACCCATGCCTCACAAACTGTCGATAGTAGAAATCGCCATTGCGAGCGACGAAGAACGCGAGCTGCTGGCGCCGCTGGCGCCGCATCGCCTCGACGTCTGCCGCGTCCCCCACCACAGTGATGCCGCCCGGCGCGCGCACCTCGACCGCATCGGCGGGGCGGCCGGCGGCGATCGACCAGCCGCGCAGCTCCTCGATGGCGTCTGCGAGTCGCTCGAAGGGGACCCACGCCGGCAGCCAGCCGTCCGCCAGCTCCGCGGTCAGCCTCACACTCTTCGGGTGCAGCGTCGCCAGGTGGATCGGCAGCTCCACCTGAACGGGGTCGACTCCCATCACGAGCGCGCGCTCAATGTCGTACCACTGGCCGTGGTGGGTGACGCGTTCGTGCCGCCAGAACGAGCGCAGCAACTCCAGAGTCTCCCGCAGACGCTGAATTGCGGGCTGATAGGGCATGCCGTGGAAGCGCTCGATCACGCCCGCACCGCTGGTACCGAGTCCGGCGACGATCCGCCCCTCGGAAAGCTGGTCCAACGTGGCGAAGTGCTGGGCAAGTGCGCCCGGCGTCCGCGAATAGACATTGACGATCGCGGTCCCCAGGCGCACTCGCGATGTCTTCCAGGCCAGTAGCGTCAGCCCGCTGAACGCGTCGTGCCCGAACCCCTCGTTCACCCAGATCGTGTCGATACCAACCTCGTCAGCGGCACGAGCGCGATCCAGCAGCGCGGGTGCGTTCCGCGGATCCCACGGCAGACTGATGGAGATACGTCGGGCCATCGGGCTCCTCGGCCAACTTCCGGTCAGTGATCAGTCGCGAGTCTATTCGAGTAGCCAGCAGCGGACCCGATTCGTCAGTGACTATGTCGATTGCTAGACTCAGCCGCCTCGGCACCCGTAGCCGAACCCAACCCTCGAGGCGTTCAGACAGTCCGGAGGACACATGGCACGCAAGCTCTCGATCGGCGTGAACTGGGCCGGCAACTTCGACATGGACGAGATCGTCGACCAGGCGAAAATCGCCGATGACTCCGGGGTGCACACGCTCAACATCGCGGAGGCCTGGGGCCCGGACGCGCTGTCCATGCTCGCTGTAGTCGCGCGCGAGACCAACAACATTCAGCTTGGCACCAGCATCATCAACATCTTCTCGCGGACGCCAGGCGCAATGGCGCAACACTTCGCAACGCTCGATCACATCTCGAACGGTCGCATGATCATTGGGCTTGGCTCCTCGGGCCCGCAGGTGATCGAGCACTTCCACGGCATCAAGTTCAGCAAGCCGCTCACCCGCATGCACGAGTATGTGGACATCATTAACATGCTGATGCGCGAAGAGCCGCTGAACTACGACGGCAACATCTACCAGCTCAGCCGCGGCTTCACCATGAGATTCACCCCGCTGCGGGACCACATCCCGATTCACATCGCCTCCATCACCCCGAAGTCGCTGAAGCAGACAGCGGAAATCGCTGATGGCTGGCTCCCGATCCACCTGCCCAAGGAGCAATGGCAACCACAGATCGACTCAATGACAGCCAACATCGAAGCAGCGGGACGCAGCCGTGCTGACTTCGTCATCCGCAACCCCACCGGAGTCCGGGTCACCGAGGACATCCAGGGCGCGCGCCAGCAAGTCGCTGGAACCACCGCCTTCTACATCGCCCGGATGGGTGATTTCTACTACGACCACTTCCAGCGCATGGGTTACGCCGACGAAGCGAACGCCGTCCGACGCGGCTGGGAAGAGGGCGGACCCGCCGGAGGCGCCGCCGCGATCCCGGACGAGTTAGTGGACCAGCTCGGGACCGCGGGCACGGTCGAGCAGTGCATCGAGGCGATGGAAGAGGCCGAGGAAGCTGGTTTCGACTGGCACTCGGTGAGCGTGGACGAGCGAGACCCGAAGAAGCGCGCGGAGATCTACGGCCAACTGGTCGGGTAACGCCGACCTCGAAGGAGACGAGCGATGGCAATCGACGGCACGTACGACATCACGATCGTGACACCGATGGGCGACCGGCCGGCGAAGCTGTCGCTGGTGAGCGACGGGGATGCGTTGAGCGGCACGTTTGGTGGCGAGCAGGGTGAGCAGCCGTGGGACGGCGGCAGTGTGAGCGGCAACGACGTTTCGTGGAGCAACGACTTCTCGGGCGCGATGGGGCCGATGCAGCTCGACTTCGCGGGCACGATCGACGGTGACGCAATCAGCGGGACGGTGCAGTTCGGCACGTTCGGGTCGGGGACGTTCACGGGTACGCGAGCCTGATCAGTGGCTGTGGGAGAGCGTGGAACCCACGATCTTGTAGCAACTCAGTAATGTTTCTGTCGATACACTCACGCAATCGTCGCTAGACCCGCTTGCGAGCTGTTCGCGAGGGGTATCCCCGACCATCGTGCTCATAGTCCTGCCCGAAACTTCTCGACGTAGACGACACCCGCTGTTTGCGGGAGCTGCGTAGTGGAGGATGCCCGGTGGCACAACTGAATCACGTACTTGGTCGGTTGCGGCTCAGCATGAAGCTGGCCGTGATGCTGGCCATTCCAGTTATCGCGCTGATCGCCTTCTCGGCGATCCAGATCAAGGGCAAGGCCTCCGAGGCCAGCCAGCTCGGTCAGCTCGGTGAGCTTTCGGAGCTTGCGGTGACCACCAGCGCTCTCCTGCACGAAACGCAGAAGGAACGCGGCATCACCGCTCTCTACATGGGCAGCGGCGGTACCGAGCACGGGGACAAGCTGGCAACCCAGCGTGACAACGTTGACGCGCGGCTCGCCGACCTCGACGCGGCACTCTCAGCGACGAACGTCGACTCGTTCGGCTCAGACTTCGCCGCAGCCGTATCGACGACGAGCGAATCGTTCGGGGAGCTGTCAAGCCACCGATCGAGCGTCGACCAGTTGTCGATCCCGACAGGCGACGCAATTGCCTTTTACACGCAGTGGAACACCGCGATGCTGAGCACGGTCGAAGAGATCGGCGGACTCAGCAACAACGCGGAACTGTCGAGACTGATCGCAAGCTACGTGAACTGGATGCAGGGCAAGGAGCGCGCCGGCCAGGAGCGCGCGGTGCTCAGCAACACATTTGCGGCCGGTAGCTTCCAGGGCGCGTTCTTCAACAAGTTCTCTCAACTGGTGAGCGAGCAGAACACGTACCAGCAGGTCTTCGCCTCGTTCGCGACGCCGGAGCAGAGCACGTTTGCCGAGCAGACCGTGCAGGGCAGCGAGGTTGACTCGGTCAACGAGATGCGTGAAATCGCATTCGCCGGTTCGACCTCGACCGACCTCGGCGTTGACGCGGGATTCTGGTTCGACTCCAGCACAGTGATGATCAACCACCTGAAGACTGTCGAAGACCAGCTCGCTAGCGACCTGATCACAACGGCCAGCGATCTGAAGTCCTCGGCGCAGAGCAGCCTCTACATACTCGCTGGCGTGGTCGTCGCACTGATCGCATTCTCCGTCGCCAGCGCCTACGTCATTGCGCGACTGCTCTCCAGCCAGGTGACGCAGCTTGCCGAGGGCCTCAGCACGGTGGCCGTCGGTGACGTCACCTACCAGATCGACATCGAGAGCACCGACGAGGTCGGCGAGATGGCGGACTCATACCGCCAGATGCAGACGTACCTGGGAGAAATGGTCGGCGCGGCACAGCAGATCGCTGATGGCGACTTGACCGCCCGCGTCCAGCCGCGCGGGGACAACGACGCGCTGGGTAACGCCTTCCAGTCGATGATCGCCAACCTCGTGGACCTGATCGGTACCACCAGCAACACGGCGAACAAGATGGTGATGGCGAAGGACGAGCTGGCCGGCTCCGCTGAGCAGGCCGCCATCGCCACGCAGGAGGTGGCCAAGACCACCGGCGGTGTTGCCGAGGGCACTTCGCAGCAGGCGCAGTCTGTCCAGGACATTCACCAGAACGTGGAACAGCTCCTCATCGCGATCGGCCAGGTTGCCGACGGAGCCGAGGAGCAGTCGAAGAGCACCGAGGAGGCCGGGACCGTCGGCAGCCAGGTGGCGAGCGCGGCAGACAGCCTGGCGGACGCGGCGAAAACTGCCGCGGAGCACGCCGGTGAAGCAGCAGAGACCGCCGAAAACGGCGCCAAGATGGTGGATGACACCATCGCCGGCATCGGTCGCATCAAGGAGTCGATCGACCACGCCTCGGAAGAGATTTCGCAGCTTGGTGAGCGCTCGCAGGAGATCGGCAAGATCGTCGCGGTCATCGAAGACATCGCAGCCCAGACCAACCTGCTCGCACTGAACGCGGCCATTGAGGCCGCGCGCGCGGGCGAACAGGGACGTGGCTTCGCTGTCGTGGCAGACGAGGTACGGCAGCTTGCCGAACGCGTCGCCTCGGCCACAAAGGAAATCGCAACACTGATCGGCGGCGTCCAGGATGGCGTCGACGCTTCCGTCAAAGCGATGGAAGAGGGCGCCACGGAGATGGACTCGGGCTCCCAGGTTGCTGCACAGGCCGGCGAAGCACTCGCTCAGATCCTTAGCGCAGCCAAGAGCGTCGCTGAGCAGATCCGGTCGATGGCCAGTAACTCTGATGGGCTGCGCGAATCCGGCACAGAGATGATTCAGCTCCTGGACAACATCAGCGAGGTTGTGGAGCGGGCGACCGCCGCCACCGCCGAGATGCAGGCCACCGCCAACACGGTCAACGAGGCCGTCGAGTCGATCGCCTCGGTCGCCGAGTCCAACAGCTCTGCCACCGAGCAGGTGTCAGCAGCCGCCGAGGAGATGACCGCGCAGGTCGAGGAAGTCTCCGCAGCGACCAACGAGTTCGGTCGCATGGCAGAGGACTTGCAGCAGCAGGTCTCCCGCTTCCGGCTCTCCGAGTCGGGCAGCGACTCGGCAACGGACGATGAGGACCAGGAGTCGCTCGCGGCCTAGCCTTCCGTCTCAGTCAGGACAACCACAGCCTTCGAGTGGCGCAACCTCACGGTCGCGTCCTCGGGGGCTGTCTTGATCTGGTGGTGACGCCCCCCGCCCTGTCGGCGGTCCGTACGTCCCGCTCCTCATCAATCACCTGCGGCGGTGAGCTCGCTGGTCGGCTGATCGCCCAGGTCTCAGCCGTCGCACTTCCCTGATGAGCAACGTCGCGGCAGCCGAAGACGACTCGGTGATGCCTGTTCGAGTGGCTGGCTGCATGCTGATGCTGAAGACAACACCGAGAGGAGCCGCGAATCGTGGGCACCAAACCCAGCGACCGCATCGGACTCACCGCGCGCATCATCGCCTCCGTCTGGACCGCGCTCTTCCTACTCCTCGCCCTTGGCTACGCCATGGTCGACGATCCGAACCAGTCCGAAGACACGGCTGACCTGCTGATGGACACCATATTGATGGCGCTCTTTCTTGCGGCGGCGCTGGGCGCATGTGTGCTGAGCTGGGCGCGCACCTCGCTCAGCGTCCCACTGTTCATCGCGATCGCGCTCGCTGGCGCCATCATCGGAATCATCACCGCCGGCGAGAATCACTGGATCGCCGCGCTCGTCTCCGGTGGTCCCTACCTACTCGCCGCAGCAATTGCATGGTTCAGCACCGACTCTCCGCGGCATCGCAACACCTGACACGCAGGAATCCTGCCCCACCCAGCGAAGCGCCCCAGCGCTTCCTAGCCCGCGGCAGCGCTCTCTTGCACCTGGCACTTCGCGCAAAGTCCATAGAACTCCACCCGCTGCCGGGTGACGTGGAAGCTGGAGTTCGCGTTCGCCTGAGCCACCAGTGAACCATCAGCCGCATCGATCTCCAGGTCCTCCATCCGACCGCAGCCATCGCAGAGAACGTGCGCGTGCGGACCCACCCGCTTCGCGTCGTAGCGGTTACCGCCCTCGCTGAACTCGAACTCCAGCAGCTCGCCGATGTCCTTCAGCAACTCGAACGTCTTGTAGACCGTGGCACGGCTCGTCGTCGGAAAGGTCTCGTGGACCGTCTCAAACACCTGATCGACCGTGGGATGCCGCACGTCCTCGGCAATGATTCGCACAATCGCCAGACGCTGCGGTGTCATGCGGAATCCGCGCTCACGCAGCGTGGTCTCGATGTCTTCGTAGCGAGTAGTCATCGCGCCACTCCAATCTATTAGTGAAATACTACATGATTGGAGGCTTGTGACACCCTAAGAATCTGTACCTCTGGAGATATGGCCGTTCGAATCGAACGCCAGGGTCAATTCGACCAGGTCAGGATGTTGTTCAGCTCGTTTCCCTCAACAACCGCACCGCCGGTATCGAGGACAATTTGGCCGCTCGAATTCGGAAGCGTGCTGCAGAAGCTGGACTTGTCGAACCCGACAGTGACCTGAGTCGATTGCCCGGGGCCCAGGCCCGGGACCTGCTCCGAAACTTCGACGGTCTGACCCGGCCCGAAGATCGTAACGGTCGCCGTCGAACCTACTGAGGGAGTGCCGCCCACATTCGCGGCGCTGAAGACCACGGCGCAGCTACTCGGGTAGGCGAGCAGCAACACATCGGAAAGCGAAGTCAGATCGGCCCAGGACTCGACGACAGGATGCTCCGAGGCAGCACCACAGAGCCCGTCCTCGATCTCGCCGTCGCAGACCGAGACACCAATATCGAACGTCCACGGACGCTCGCCAGAGGGAACGAATTCCGCGGTAAAGCTGCTGGTAGAACCCGTATCCGTGGGTCCCGGATCGTTCGCTGCTGCTGCAGTCCACGTCCAGATCGGCATCGTCGTCGTCTCCGAAGCAGTGGCACTGCACTCAACCACCACCAGCAGGATCGGGTCCTGGTCATTAGCGATGCAGCTCAGCGAGGTGACGACAGGCACAGTCGCACCGGAAGGGCCAACCGGTCCGGTGGCTCCCGGTGAGCCAGCTGAACCGGGTGAACCGGGTGAACCGGGTGAACCGGTTGGCCCAGGAGGACCAGCCACAGTCGCTACCTCACTAGTGCCATCCTCGCCATCAGCACCTCCTGCGCCAGTGGGCCCCGCCTCACCGGTCGCGCCCGCGGGCCCCTGCGGACCAGTCGCGCCCGCAGGCCCCGGAGGACCGATCGGGCCCGGTTGCCCGCCGGGACTGGTGGGGCCGTCCAGTTCCACCACGTAGATCGTCGAGTCGTGGGTGTGAGGTGCAACGGCAACCGGTGTCGGTGTAGGCGTGTGATCGTGAGCAACCACAGTCGGAGCCTCGTTCGGCAGGATCTCGGTCCCTAGCACCTCCACAACGGACTCCGTGCCACGCATGACACGGATGCCTCGTTCGCTGACATCGACACTCCAGGGCCCAGTCAGGTCCCCACCCGAACCCCGTAGCCCCCCGAGTACCAGGGCAAAGGCGATGACCGCGAGCACCGTCTCCAACACCCCGCGCCCCGCCATCGGTCGAAGCGGAGAGTGGCTTCCGTCCCCTGACGACTCTCCCGAGCCCCCAGACTCACGAGGCGCCTCACCGTGAGACGGGGACCCTCCCGCACTCCCCAATGTCGATGGCGACATCACCAGCGGCACGACCCCGCCTACCTGAGTCGACTGTGCCGAAGATCCCGCAGGCGATGCTGGCACCTGGCACCAGGCAGCAGCCACATCAACTGCGCCGTCCTCGAAGAACTCGAGCACACACGACTCCAGCCGCTGCGTGAACTGGCCGAAGTCCAGCCGCAACTCGAGCCCACCGGGGACCGAATGCTGGCCGGTGACACGCCCGTTCAGCGTCCACTGGTGCTCGTCGCAGCGCAGGCGAAATCGCGCGCCGGGATCGATCGTGGAGTAGCCCAGCAGCTGCACCGCACCACCAAGCTCGGTTCCGCTCCACCCCAACCCGGCGGGAATCAACCGGACTGGAAGAAGAATGATCCCAACAGTTGCCGTGGCCAGGCGGTCTGCCCCCTCCAGCGCCTCCACCGTCAGCAGGTAGTTGTCCGGAACGGCACCCGCTGGAAGTGCCACGGTCACTCGCCCGCGAAGAAAACCAGCCTCACGCGAGTCCACGTCCACACGGCAAGCATCGTCGCCAAGTCGTCCATCGGTATGGGCCACCACGCCTGGCTGCTGCCCCGCCTGCAGAAACTCGAGCACGAAAGCGAACTCCACAGTCTCACCAGCTCGGGCCTCACGCTGTCCAGGCTCGAGCCACAGTCGAGGAGAGTCGTACGGATTCATTCGCTTACCCCGCCCACCAATTCGTTATGTAGTCATCCACCTCACCATCGGTACGCTACCAAGTATGTAATTTCGTAGTCTGACGGCACGCTGAAACTCTCGTGAGAGTCGTGCTCCATTGCACGCTTCGCTGGTCATCCACCAGTCGCAGCCGTAACCCCACCGCAAGAAACGACATCGCCACGAAAGCTTCGCCCGGGACACTCGCCTCATTCCAATCACCCCTCAGGAGGTACATATGTCCCAGTTCAATCAACCCGTTTCGTTCCTCGCACGTCGCACCGGACGCCGCAGCCTACTGCGCGGCCTCGGCGTCGGAGCCGCCGGTCTCACCGGCGCAATCCTCATCGGCTGCGGTGACGACGAAGAGACGATGGACGACTCCATGGCGGACGCGACCGCCACGATGGACGCCATGGCGACCGCAACAACCGCGGCAATGGCCGACGACTCCATGGCAGAGGCGATGGACGCCGCACTCGGCGACGCCAAACACTACGAGCTGGTCAGCGGCTGGTACCGCGACGAGCCCGTCGTCTACTACGACTTCGGCATGCAGTCGCCGCTCATGAACGCCGCTGGCGTGGGCGTCGCGCCCATCTGGGCCCTCATCACCGGCATGGACGCCGATGGCAACCCCCAGTTCGTCCCACACCAGCACAACATCATCGATGTCGTGCCAGGCCACGCGGGCTACTCTGACCTCTGGCAGGTCAACCTCGTCACCGTCCCCGAGGACTACGTCGCAGACTCCATCACCTCGAAGATGGAGCTCGATGGCATGGCCTACCCCACCATCCAGCCAGGCCTCTTCGTGAACTGCCCCGTGGTCCCCGCCGGATCCACCCTCGAAAACGGCGAGGAGCTGACCCAGGGCTGGCACAACGGTGAGCGTGTCTACTACCCGGACTTCGGCCCTAACCCGGCCGCAGGGATCCCCATCTGGGCCTTCATCACCGGCATGGACACCGATGGCAACCCGCAATTCGTCGAGGGCCAGCACAACGTCATCGACGCCATCCCCAGCGACCCTGGCTACTCCGCCTTCTGGATCGTCAACCTCGTCGTCGTCGATTCGGCCTACGAGGCCAACACCATCAAAAGCGCCACAGACGTCGCCGCCTCCGGCTTCGAGGTGCTCACCCCCGGCCTCATGGTGAACTGCCCCGTAGTCGACATGATGTAACCGTTACCTCTTCTCACGTGGAGCCGAGCGGGAGTCCCTCTGCCCGCTCGGTCCCACTGCTCTCCCTGCCCTTGCGATCACCCTCCCGCTCCGGCACCGTGGCTCTACGATGACTGCACCGCAGCCCGAGCCACGAATCAACGCCGTCGCACTCGGCGTGATCCTCCAAGACAACCACCTCCTCCTCGAACCGATGGCGCGATGGCTCAACGTCGGCCTCATGTGGCGTCCCATCGGCGGCTTCATCGAGTTCAGCGAGCTTTCAGAAGACGCCGTCGTGCGGGAGTTCAAGGAAGAGCTGAACCGCGACGTCGAGGTAGTGCGACTGCTCGAGGTAACGGAGCATCTGTTCGAGTTCGCGCCCGACTCCGGCCCGTTGCACGGTCACGAGGTCACGTTCCTGTACGAGCTACGCTTTGCGCCGCACCACGAACCAGTCGACCTCGAGCCCATCGAGTCCTTCGAGCACGACGCGCCTGCGAGTGCCGAGCATTCGACCGCACACTGGCTTCCGGTATCGGAACTGCTTGCGGGCCAGCACCCGGTGTATCCCGCTGATCTAATGACGAAACTGGCGCCGGTGTTCGAGTAGCGACACGACCCTCGGTACCATCACGCCACCAGCACCGCAGACCAAGGCAGCCCCACATGAACATCCTGATCATGACCAGCATCACGATGATGGACGTCGACGACGCCATCATCGAACGCGTGCGCGACGCCGCCGGCGGCGACGCCGAGATCACCATCGCCACCAGCCCGGGCGAGGCGCTCGAGGCGGCACCAGATGCCGAGGTGATTTTCGGACGGATCGATGAGCGGCTGTTCGAGCACGCCAAGAACGTCCGATGGGTACACGCGAGCACCGCCGGGGCGGACGCCTATCTGTTCGACGCGTTCAAGCAGAGCAACGTGCTGCTCTCCGGTGACAAGGGTCTCGTCGGCAGCCACCTCGCGGAGACGGCGTTCGGACTGCTGCTCGCGATCACACGGCGAATCGACCACGCACTACTTGCCGGAGCCGAGTCCTGGGACAACCGCATCGAGTACCGCCGCCAGGAGTTCGAACTGGACGGACTGACCATGGGCATCGTCGGCTTCGGTGGCACCGGCAAGGCGATCGCGAAACGCGCCGCGGCCTTCGGCATGCGCTGTATCGCCGTCG